>JASHRR010001445.1 GCA_030037185.1 Xanthobacteraceae bacterium
TGCCGCTGAAATTCGGATAGCTAAGGTGCACGCTCCTCTTGACCTCGCCCGTCAGTGGATCAGCGGCCTTAAGATCGCTTTCCCGCCGCTCGGGGGCATTCACGTTGCCACCATTCCAGCCTCGCTCCCTGGTGTGTTTCTCGCGGTCGATCGTAATCGTCGCGCAGTTCGACAGAGCTGGGATGTATAGTAGCTTAATAGCTTAGTATTCGGGCTGTAGGAACTCGGCCAATAGTTATTCCCGCCCCCCCGGTGACGGACAAACCTGTTGCGGCGGCGCGTTCGGATTGAGGTTGCCGATGCCGGCATAGGTTTGGATGTCCTTGTTGGGATCATATTCGAGCGGCTTGCCGGTCTTTTGATCGATGCCTTTGGTCCAGTTCACCTCCAGATAAGGCTTGGCGAGCACCATCGCGCCATTGGCGCGTTCCATGGTATAGAGAAAGCCGTTGCGCGCGGAATGCGTAATCAGCTTGCGCGATTGCCCGCCGACCTGTCCGTCAATCAGGATATGGGTGCCGACCTCGTCGTAGTCCCACTGGTCGCCCGGCGTGAACTGGAAATACCAGTTCATGTTGCCGGTGTCGGGGTCCCAGGAAATCACACTGTTGGTGTAGAGGTTGTCGCCCGGCCGATAGAACGGATCGAACATCGGTACCGGATTGCCGGAGCCCCAGAGAGTCTGGTTGGTTACGGGATCATAGGTGCCCGTCACCCACACCGCGCCGCCGCCGGTGCGCCAGGCATTGGTGTTGCCCTTCCAGGTTTCGCTGCCAGGTTCGCCCGGAGCCGGGATCGTATATTTGAGCCACACGCGCTTGCCGGTTGCGGCATCGAGTCCAGCAATCCAGTCACGCACCCCCTGGTCGCCGTTGGCAGCACCAACGATGATCTTGTCCTTGATGGCGAGCGGCGCCGCCGTGAAGGTAACGTCCGGTGTATCCGAGAATGAACTTTCCCAGACGACCTTACCGGTCTCCTTGTCGGTCGCGATGATGCGCGGGGAGTTGCCGAATCCTCCAGCGCCTGTGATGATAAAGTTACCCCACAGCGCTGCGCCGCGGCTGCGCATCTGGCGATCCTGCTTGGGGTCCATGCGCCACAAGATACGGCCCAGGTCGCCGGATCGGGCGTCAATCTTGTACAGGACGTTCCAGGAGTCCGTCACATAAAGGAACCCATCCTCGGCAAGCGGTGTTGCGTTGGTGAATTCGTTGCCGGCGCGCGGCACAGCGTAGGCAAGCCTCAAATTCTTGACGTTATCTCGGTTGATGCGTGCGAGCGGCGAAAAGCGCTGGCCGTCATAGGTGCGGTGGTTCATCAGCCAGTTCTGCGGCTCCCGGTCGGCATTGATGAGCCGTTCTGGGGTCACCTCGGCCGCCAACGTCGGCGACGCGGCGATTACCACGCCAGCGAGCATAGCAATGCATCGATTCATCTATTCCTCCTGGTGCGCCCCCGCGCCAACACGAAATTGATATTGAATTTCGAGATGACGGAACGTTACCGCCATTTCCCGCGCACTTGAAAGGGTCGAATGGCTTTACTGGCCCAGGCGTTTTCACACAGCCTCAGCGCAGGGCTGGCGCCCTTGGGCACTGCAGCAAATCGGCCCTATCTGGGGTATACTGTCGTGCCGCTAACGCGGTCCGGAAGGCAGCCCGTGAGCCGCAGCGAACCAGTGTGCAATCGCTATGTTGCTGAAATTCGAACTGTCACCAGCCTAATCCCGCTACCGCTTTGCCGAAATCCGCCAATGAGGCCGAAAGCATGGATTTTAAATCCGAACACGTCCAGGAGGGCGTGAGCCGTCGCGAGGTGGTCCAGGCCGCAGGCGCCGCGGCGAGCACTGCCACGCCGTCGCCGGGAGAGCAGCAGACGGCGGTGCTTGCCGAAGCAACCGCCGCCGACTATGTGCGCGATCCGACGCGCTGGGGCAGCGCGGAAATCGCAGCCCTGTTCCCAGGATTCAAGCATCTCGACATGCGCACAAGAGGCGCGGTCATTCGGGTACGCCATCGCGGTTCTGGCCCGCCCTTGCTGCTTCTGCACGGCAATCCGATTAATCACGTGACGTGGTACGCAGTCGCCGCGCGGCTGGCCGAACGCTATCACGTGGTTCTTGCCGATCTGCGCGGCTATGGCGACAGCTCACTGCCCGAGCCCGGCCCCAACCACATCAATTACAGCTTCCGCACTATGGCTGAAGACATGATCGAGGTCATGGAGAGCCTCGGCCACCAGCGTTTCTTCCTCGCCGGAAATGACCGCGGCGCACGAACGAGCCACCGCCTGTGCCTCGATCACCCGGACCGGGTCATGAAGCTCTGCCTGTTGGATATGCTGCCGAATTACTACGTGTGGACCAACGTAAGCATGAAGTGGGCCATCAACAATTGGCACTGGACCTTTCTGGCGCAACCCGAACCGTTTCCCGAAACGCTGATGAGCGCCGTACCCGCCGAGTGGTACCTGCAAATCCGCCGCGGTAACAGACAGCTCCCCAAAATCGTGGTCGACGAATATGTCCGGTGCTTCACGTTGAAAACGATTACGGGCGCCTGCCGCGACTATCGCGCAGCCGCCACATGCGATTTCGAGATGGATATGGCCGACAAGGATCGCCAGATCGGAATGCCGTTCCTGTTATTGTTTGGAACGCGCGGGGCACCGCCGAGCCAGGAATATCCCGCGGTTTGGCGAAAATTCGCCAGCAACCTCGTGGACGCGCAACCACTCCCTACCGGCCACTACATGCAAGAGGAAGCGCCCGACGACGTCTACGATCATTTCGTCAAGTTCTTCAGCGGGTGATGCGAGCAATTGGGCCGTTCGGAATTGGGACTAGCGGCCGTCAACGGCGACGGAGCACGACGGTTGAAGATGGCCCTTAGCCGCTGCAGCCCTCGATCGCGTCATCACAGCAACTATCGAAGGTACCACGAACCAGATGTGGCTTTAGACGGTGATTGACCGCCGTACCGAAGCCGCGGCTATCGCCGCAATTGCCGGCGGATCACAACACAGCACCGTGAGGGCAATGAGCCACCGGATCGCCTTCTCGCTCGGCCCCAACCAGCTCAGCAGCGCGCATCGGCGCGACTTCGGTCTCAATCCAAATCTGCCCCCCGGCAGCCACTTGAGGCGCGATCGGCCTTCGGGACCACCAGCAAGCGACGGACCCGCGATCAAGCCCCTTGCCGCACAGAAGGTTCGGCGTTGAGGGTCAGTGCGCGGTCGGCGGACAGCCTTCCCGACCCCCTTTGCCCCACCCTCTACCCCAAGCAAGGAGGCGAGGGCAACACATGTCGTGGATTCCGCATTGCCGCTAAGGGAGCGTGTCGTCGTGAACAAAAAGGACCAAAGGCAACTACGTCGGCTTGCCGTCCTCGCACCGCGGCGAGTTCTCGGGCGCCCACCCCCCGTATCGGCCGGCTGGGCCCTGAGGGCACAATCCCGCCATAATCTTTCAAGATAATGTCACTGCGGGGGATCGAGTCGCACGGTTCACTAGGGGGAATTCTGTGGCTACTTCCATATACAGGATAGGAACTGCCGGCATCTTGCTGGCGATCGCAATGTGCTGTGGCGCCCCCGAAGCCAGCGCTCAGCTCTTCCTGAACCTGGGCGGCCCAGGGACTGGCTACGCGCCGGGACAGGGAAGTGCAGGCATGGGAACAGCCAATCTTGGCATTGGCGGGCCCGGAAGCGCAACTGAGCTCCAGGGCCTCAACGAGCCCGTCACCGGATCAAACCGAGGCGCCAGCCTTCCGCTGCTAAATCAACAAACAGGCAAAGCACTTGGGGTGAGTGGCAATTCTGCCGGCACAGGTTCTCTTTCGTCCGCCGGGCCGTCTTCACCTGTTGATTCCGTCACCAACACCCTCATGGGCCCCGTCAGCAACCTCGCGCCTCGCTCAACAAGTTCGGCGGCGAATCCGGCCAGCAAACGGAAACAGACCAACATTGCCGGGACCGGCGCGGTTCCAGCGCCGCGGTGATCCAGCGAACAACGCATTCAACGACGTCGGCGATAAGCTCGCGCGAGTGGTCGATGTTGTCGCGCGTTTGCTCCATCGCGTCGGCAACGTCCGCGCTGTTCATCACGCGGCGGCGGTCGAAACAGGACTAGCAACACGCCTACAAGTTTTGTCGTAACGGTCCGGCTGCTCCATACCCGTGTCGGCGGTCATGATTCGCGATTAGCACCCAGCGTGGGCCAATTGGCTTTAATACCCACTGGCGGTTTCGGCCATTACCAGAACAGCTTTCATCGCCGCAGGACTGGCTAGACTCTCTTCGGGATCCGGCCGACGGCATGCTGATAAGGTTCGACCGGCTCGGACATTGCGTCATTCAACGCCGGAGTAAACAGGAGGAGGGGGCGCCTGCGGCCCTATCTTGGCAGGTCGGGGCGGGCAACTGCAAGCCCTTGGCCATCCCGCGTGCGCCCACCGTAAGCAGGCAAATCAGGAACACGCAACAACTGACGCCGCCAATCTCCTGATGTCACGTCACCAAGCTCGTCATCTATCTGATCTTCAGACCTCCAAGTTTGCCGCCACCCAGGTCCCACGGCCGGCGTCCACTCTGGATGCCGGGGCGGCCGCTCGTGAGGCTGTTTTCAACGACGCGCGCCGGCCAGCTCGCGCCCTGTCCCACCCCCCACACAGAGCTGGTTGATCGAAGGTCTGTGCAGCGCACAAGCGGTCGGAATCATCAGCGGCGAACCCAAGTGCGGAAAATCGTTCTTGGTCAGCGTTGCCACCGCACCGCGATCGCGCTCGTTCATCAAGAGCGCCGCCCATAAGCGGCCTGGGTTGCGCGGCCCATCGGAATTGCACGCCTGGGGCGACTCCAATCTCTATCTGACCGCCACGGCCAGCACTTGCAGCTCAGCATCGAGCGCCCGCATCGGATTCCTCTCCCTCCTCCACACCTGGGGCTCGGTCCATCCGCACGTCCACATGATTGTGCAGGCCGGCGGCAGCTTCTCGCTTGACGGGGACACGCTGGGTCGCCTGCCGAGAATCCCCAGCGCTCGCCCTCGAGGTCGTGGGCCAATGACCGGCTCCCGCTCAGAGCGCTCACCCGTCCTGCCTGCAACGCATCGAACACCTGAAGGGTCCTCATTCATCTCTCGTACAGTTTACGCGCCGCCGTTTGGACCGGCGATGCTCGTGTCACACGACCCACAGCTGTCACGCCTTGCCGCCTGAATCTCCGCATACTCGCGGTCGAGGATGGCCATCATGACGTCGTCATACCAGATGCCATCGACGAAAGCAGCCTCGCGCTCTCTTCCCTCGATGACAAACCCACATTTTTGATACGAGCGGATAGCCCGCAAATTGTAGTCCACCACTCGCACGGAGACGCGATGCAGCTCGAGGACATTGAATGCATAGCCCAAAGCGAGAGCGATAGCCTCACTGCCGAGGCCCTTTCCAAGCTGACTGGTGTTTTCAATACCGATTGCTAGACTGGCCCGCCTGTCTCTCAAATCGACCCGATCAAGTCTGATTTTTCCGATCAGACTGCCCGCCTCGATGATCCAAGCGTAATCCTGATCCAGAAGCTGTTGCACCCATCGCTTTGCCGCATGTTCGGTCATCTGGCGCAGATCACTGAGGTTACCTCCGTACATCCGAAATATCTCGGCGTCGGTTCCGAGCCTTAGCCGAGCTTGAACGTCGTCGTCACGGGGCCGGCGTAGGGTAACCCGCTTGCCTTTCAAAACTGGAAGGCTCGTGCTGCTCATTCAAAAGAAGCTAGCCTTTCTGGTGTGGGCCGTCACCCAACTTGTCGTTTGTTGGCCCGAGGCCGAAAAGCCGTCTCGGCGCTCATGATCCGACCTTGGCGACGCTATAGAAGTCTGTACATCCAGATACTCGGGATGGGTGGACGGACTCCTGCCGTGTTGTAGGCCCGCCGCGCCGGGACGTGACTGGGATCGCCGCCAACTCCCACGGTTGCGAGGAGCATTCCCGATCGTTTCATTTGATCAACCACAAAATTATAGAGGGCAGTTGCAATGCTTTTGCCGGTGTGGTCGGGGCGAATGGCATTCAATCCTATTTCTCCAATTCTGCTGTCTTCATTGATGGATAAAGATCGAAGCCGACAATCAGCTCGTCAATCAGCGCAACACTTGGTAAAATTCGGATCGCACACGCTTGCCACATGTTCAGGCTGCTCGGCATCAGCTGGGGTCAACGCGAGAGCAGATATCGCCTCGCCGACAGTTTCCCTGAACGAGCGAAATATCGGCTCAATGGCTAGTGCGCGTATCGCTGAATTGCCTCAAGATCAGCAGCTTCGAAAGCTCTGATATGAATGTTGGTCGTCACGGAAAGAGACCCACCGGGACAATTTCGTCATCGAAGACTAGGGCGTGTTGTCATTTGGCGGATTCGCAGGCATGGCTCGAGCTGCTCCATGATGCGGCTGACTCGGGCTAACAACCCCGATGGCTACCTTCTAGGCTGATACCGCATCGCTACCGCCCCCGAGCCGAACTCCACCCGGCTCACGAGCTTCAAGTCGATACGCTGCGATAGCCCCGCGAACAACGTCGGTCCGTGGCCCGCCAGCCTGGGCTGCACCACGAACTCGTACTCGTCAATCAATCCCAGCTCCGCCAACGCCAGCGGGAGCCTCACGCCCCCCACGAACAGTCCCTTACCCGACTCCCGCTTCAGCTGCTGAACGGCCTTCCCCAGATGATCCCCGCGCACGAGCTCTGCGTTCCAATCGACCCGGTCCAGGGTGCTCGACACGACGTACTTCTTTGCCGCGTGGATCGTCCGGGCGAAGGGTTCCATCCAATCGGCCATCCAAACAGGCCTCACCGCCCTCCCCGCCGGCGGCCGCCACGCTGCCTCCATCATTTCGTAGGTTACCCGGCCAAAAAGGAGGGCGTCGGCCTGCGCGAGGTTCGCGGCCGCGTGACGATGCAAGTCTTCCTCCGTCGACATTGCACGATGATCGCAGCACCCGTCCAATGTGACGTTGATGGAATAC
>JASHRR010001446.1 GCA_030037185.1 Xanthobacteraceae bacterium
GGCGATGCGTCGAGGCCCCGCTCGACGATATCGAGAAATTCCTCCTTGTTGAAAGCGATGCCGCCGCCGGTTCCGCCCAGCGTGAACGAGGGGCGGATGATGGCCGGAAGACCGATCTGGGTGAGCGCCTCCAGCGCTTCGGCAAGCCCCTTGGCGATATACCGGCGTTTGCGCTCCGCCTCGCCGGCCGCCCAGGCGCCCTCGAAGAGCGCGATGGCGCGCCGCTCCTCGTCAGCCGCAAGGCCGCGCTGCTTGATGCGGTCGATCTCGGCGTGATGGCGGTCGCGGTCGGCCCGCTTGAGATCGGAGGCGTTGGCAAGCGTGGACTTGGGCGTTGCCAGGCCGATCCGCTTCATGGCCTGGCGGAACAGCTCGCGATCCTCCGCCTTGTCGATCGCCTCGGCGGTCGCGCCGATCACGCTAACGCCGAACGCCTCGAGCACGCCCATGCGACGCAGCGACAATGCGCAGTTGAGCGCCGTTTGGCCCCCCATGGTCGGCAGCAATGCATCGGGACGCTCCTTCTCGATGATGCGGGCAACGATGTCCGGGGTGATCGGTTCGACATAGGTGGCGTCGGCAATGTCCGGATCCGTCATGATGGTGGCCGGATTGGAGTTAACGAGGACGACGCGATAGCCCTCGGCTTTGAGAGCCTTGCAGGCCTGGGTCCCCGAATAATCGAATTCGCAAGCCTGGCCGATGACGATCGGTCCCGCGCCGATAATCAGGATCGTCGAAAGATCGGTTCGTTTTGGCATGCGTTACCAGCAAGACATTGATCAGGCGTAAAAAAGGCGGCGTTCTCAGCGCCGCCCCGCAAAATTTCCCCGGCCTCCGGACGCTGTCCGTCGCGCCGAGCGGACCCTTATCTCATAATCTCGTGCGAGGGAAGGGCGTGTTTTCCGATCGAACGTCATCTTGCGGGCCATCGGCGTTGGCCGCCACCACCACCGTCGGCGGTCGATATCGCCGGGGTGTTACCGGCTGCCGATCGGGTTATAACCATCCATAGTTTTGCTTAACGGAGGAGTTCGTCATGCGGGATGTCGTCGGCATCGAGGTGACGCCGCTGTCCACCGCCTGCGGCGCCGAGATCAAAGGGGTCGACTTGAGGAGTCCGCTGCCGACCGCGGCGGTCGAGGCGATCAGGCAGGCATGGCACAGGCATCTGGTGCTGGTATTCCGCGGCCAGGCTCTTTCACAGGATGATCAGCTTCGTTTCGCGTCCTATTTCGGCGAACTCGGCGACCGCAAGACGGCGCCGGAGCAGTTGCGCAGCCGTGCCGAGGGGAGCCGGCAGAACAACCAGAAGATTCTCCTCGTCTCCAACATCAAGGCCGACGGCAAGCCGATCGGTGCTTTTGGTGAAGGCGAGTTCTGGTTCCACATCGATGGCGGTTACACGCCGCGGCCCTACAGATACACGTTTCTTTACGCCATCGAGCTCCCGTCCACCGGCGGCCACACCATGTTTTCGAACATGTACAAGGCCTACGAGGCGGTTCCCCCTGCACTCAAAGAGAAGCTTGCGGGCCACAAGGCGCTGCATATCCACGAATATAACCGCGCAAAGCAGGCGAACAGCTCAGGCGACATCGCCGGCATTCCGCACCATTTTCATCCGGTGTTCATTACTCATCCGGATACGGGGCGCAAAACGCTGTTCGTCGACCGCCTGATGACCACGCGGGTCGAGGGCCTGAGCGCCGAGGAGAGTTCTGCGATCCTCGAGCAGCTCTACGACATCGGCGAGCGCCGGGAATTCGTTTACGAGCATGTCTGGCGGCCCGGCGATTTCGTGATGTGGGACAACCGCTGCACCATCCATGCGCGGACCGACTTTCCCAACGACGAACGCCGGCTTCTGCGCCGCTGCACGGTCGAAGGCGAACCG
Organism: Xanthobacteraceae bacterium; assembly: GCA_030037185.1. Next base: position 1,898 of record JASHRR010001446.1, read on the forward strand.
CTTTATGAGTGAGGCGTTTCGGCCACCGCCGGGTCAGCTCAAGAAGAGGCGAAAACCTCGCCCGCCTCGCCATCGGCAGTTTTTTTGATGCGGGCATCGCATGCGCGGCGGCTTGAACGCGAGACCCGCAGCATTGCCCGAAGCGATAATCCGACGATCGCCGGCAATGAAATCTAAGCGGTGATACTCGGCATTTTCAATCGATCGGCAAGTGAAAGCGAGAGAGCGGATGCGCAGTGCCACTCCGGCAAGGGCGCACCGGGGGGGCTTCTCGGATCACCCATGGCGGCAAAGGCACAAATCGCTTCGCGCAGGTGTTAGTTTAGCATGGATTGTCATGCGCCTTCGCCCCCAGAAGCCGATCGCTCCGTAGGCAATGTCGCGTAGGCCTAGCGTCGGCCGGCCAAACGGCGTTGGGCGCCCTCGGACGCTTGCGATTGGCTGAGGCGGGCGAGCACTCCCACTCATTCAGAAATCCGGCTTGTCAGCCGTCGGCACCTCGGAATTCTTGTTGTAATAATACTCATGCGTGTTTTCGGCGCAGACAAATTCGGGCCAGCCGCCGCGGGCGCGCCGGTAGGTCATCATCGCCGACCAAGGCATCGTAAAGACGCCGTCATCTTCGACTGTAAATTCGAGCTGCAGGCCGCTGCCCCGGTCGTCGGGATCGACGTCCATGCCGGAGTCGTTGAAGGGCAGGCGCCGGTTCTCCTTTTGACCGCGTTCCTGCGCCTCTTTCGCGGCTTCGTAGTCGAGCAGTCGATAGCGTTCCACCACATGCAGAGCCGCGGTGTAGGGGGTGCCGAAGATGTCCACCATCGCGAATGGTCGCCTGGCCTTGACCCCGACCGTATCTATCACCAGCGTGTCGCCTTCGTAATGGCCGACCGAATCTCCATACCAGGACGGCGTCACGTGCGCCGGATGGGACTCGTTTAGCCGCACATGGCGCACTTCGTGATCGGGATTGCTATAAAGGATGGTGATTCTGTTCGGCTCCTGAAGCAATTGGATACCGATCGTCCATAAGATATACGGCACGGGTTGCGGCCAGCATTGGTTGGCCGGGGTCGGATAGGTCACGCCCGCCAGCGAAATCTTGCCGTGCTCGCGCACGACATCGGCGGCGTGCGGCTTCAAGATCGGATTGGTGTCGTCGCCGACCAGCTGGTTGCCGTTGCTCTCGCCGGTGCGCAGGCGCGACCTGTTGCGCACCGGACCCGGGCCGGATGGCGGCGGGTCGAAGCTGGGCCAGGAGGGATGGGCCCATACGCCGGAGAAATCCGGGATGGCGGCGACGCCGCTGGCCGGTCGGCCCGCAGGCGCCGTTTGCGCCGCCGCCCCGCTCGCGACCATTGCCGCCACCGTCGCCAACACCAGGAGCGGCCGCGGCAGTGCGTTGATGCCATCCCCCGGCCCACGGCTGCCGGTGGCTGCGGGACCGCGGCTGCGCATTTTAGTCGAGCGTGGGGGTCTTGAGTTCGACGGCGCCCGGCTCCGTGCGCGAGAGCACGAAGGCGATGGAATCGATGAAGCGGCCCGGGTCGGGTGAGGCGAAATCGCCATTTGCCGGCAGCACGGTCGCTTCAAACACGAACAGCTTTCCTTTGGTGAAATAGAACGCGCCCGTCGAGCGGCCCTTCTTGTCAGGAAGATCGACAACCAATTTGCGGCCGTAAACTGCGTCCTTGCCCGGCTCGACGCGGGCGAACGCGTCCACCAGCACCTTCTTGCCGTCCTGGAACATATACTCCCGTTCGCCGAGAATGGTGGCGCCCTCGGCCTGTGCCTGGACGAAACTCATCACCGTCACTTTGTACTCGATGTTGTTGTCCACCGACCGATAAACGAAGGTCTGGCGCGGTCCGGCAATGGCGCCTCTGAAGGTGCCGACGCTGGCTTTGACCTCGCCCGGCGCCATAAACGAGAAACCAAGTTCTCGGTTGATGTAGCTCTTCCAGGCCGCTTGTGCCGGCACCGCCGTCGTTGCAAGCGCCGCGCCTGCCACAGCTGCTATCATCGATATGCGCATTCTCGTCCTCCCTTGATTTTCGCGGGCGCGATCGGCGCCGCCGTTGCCCCTCCTGGCCGCCCCTGGGTGGGGAAGCGAAGGAGCGCTGCAAACTGGTCCCCTTGCGACTATTTTGACGACACCGGCAGCTCGATCGCATCATCTGGCGCGCGGACCGTGAAGAATGTGATCGAGTCGACGAACCGCCCCATCTCGGGCGTATCGTAGTCGCCATTGGCCGGCAGAACGGTCGCCTGGAGCCAAACGACCCGGCCGTTAATGAAATAGAACGCCGCCGAGGCGCGTCCGGCATTGTTGGGCAGATCGACCGTGAGCTTGCGCCCGAACTGGCGGTCGACCCGGCCGAACGTGTCCATCCGCACCTGCTTGCCGTCTTGGAAGCTGTATTCGGCTTCGCCCAGCAGCGTCGCGGCATCGTTCGCCTTGTCGCTCATGTCGATGACCACCGCCTTGTATTCGATGTTGTCGTCGGTAAAGCGGTAGATGAGAGTGTCGCGGGCGCCGGCTACCGCGCCGCGATAGGTTCCTTTTTCCACCTTGAGCTCGCCGGGCGCCGCAAAGGCAAAGCCCAGAGGATGGCTGATATAGCCGTGCCACGCCGCCGCCGCCGGCGCGCTCGTCGCCGCGAGCGCGGCGCCCACCCAAATCGCTAACGCCCTCAAACGCATCCTTGCCTCCCGTGAGTTGCCCCGAGCGGTCCGCTCCCAGCTCCCCGGTTTGCGGGGAGGACGGGGAGGGGGAGAGTTCAAATCTATCCGCTGTGGCCTGCTCCGTGTTGTCACTCTCTTGTACGATTTTCGCACCGTATTATAATGTTAGCAAAAGATATAATCGATTGGTCAACTCATTCGGGAGACATCCAATGAACTTGAAAGCCGTCAGCCTTGCCGCCCTCGCCGCAGCCGCATTCGCGGCGCCCGCCCTGGCGCACCATTCCTTCGCGATGTTTGATGCCGAAAAGACCGTCACCCTGCAGGGCACGGTCAAGGAATTCGAATGGGTTAATCCGCACTCCTGGCTTCGCGTCCTGGTCAATGACGAAAAGACCGGCAAACCCGTGCTGTGGGCGATAGAATTGAGCTCGCCGGGACGGCTGGTCACCATGGGTATGCACGCCGATTCCGTGAAAGCCGGCGACGTGGTCTCGGTCACCATTCATCCGATGAAGGACGGTGCGCGCGGCGGACAATTCATCCAGGCCGTCCTTCCGGGCGGCAAAGAGGTCATTCGCGCCAATGCCCGGGACGAAAACCAGTGAGCCTGCGCTAGGGCTCACGCCGTAGGGTGGGCAAAGTCGCCTTCCTCGAGTGAGAACAACCGCGCGCCGGGCTGGCGTTCGGCCGAACGGGACAGCGTGGGCGTTGGCGCGCAACGGCTTGCGCCGCCCCTGTCATTGGCCGCCAGCAATCGAGGAGGAGATCGAAATGGGCACGCGATCGGTGCTCGCGGCGCGGGTTACCGCCGCGCTTGCCGGCCTGCTCGCCATGGCAACGCTTGCCAGCGCGCAGCAGCCCGTGACGATACGAGCCGGGGCCGTTCTGGACGGCAAGGGCGGCGTGCTGCGCGACGCCGTCGTCGCCGTCGAAGGCTCGCGGATCGTCAAACTCGGTAACGGCGCGGCGCCGACCGTCACCTACGATTTCCCGCGCCTCACCGTCCTCCCCGGCATGATCGATGGGCACGTTCATATCGGCGCCCATTTCGGCAAGGACGGCCGTGCCGCGACGCCCGGCGAGACCGAGGCCGAAGAAGCGCTCTACGGCGCGGCTAACGCCTACGCCATGCTGATGGCTGGCTTCACCACCGTGCAAAGCATCGGTGCGCCGAGCGACGTGCCGCTGCGGGACGCGATCGCCAGCGGGCGGCTTCCCGGGCCTCGCCTGCGGACCGCGATCAACCCGCTCAGGGACACCAGTCTGACCCTCGATCAGGTGCGGGCGCATGTCCGCAA
>JASHRR010001447.1 GCA_030037185.1 Xanthobacteraceae bacterium
GGGTCGCCCCGCTTGTTTTGAGGGTTATTGCCAGATCGAAGCAACCGCTGGCCGCCGACCGCCGCCGATAGGGCCCACACCGCCATATATTAGCTCGCTATACATAAAGCTTCGCACCTTTTCGGCCGGATGCTCCACATGATGCGGCCATTTACGCTTGAGGCCGCCGGGTGATTTTCGCGGCGGGCCGTCGCCTCAGCTCAGCTCCTCATCCCGAGCCATACTTCCAAGCTAACTAAGGAGCCGGTTTCAGCGATCGAACGCATGCAGTGCGGCTCCATGGGGGAACTATCGCCGGTTACGCTAAGGCAAGTCACGATTTTTGTTGTGGGGCACTGGACATCCAAACCAGCGTCGAATTTCCGCTCCTGGGTGATATCATGGCGCAGCCCGCCGGTGCCGTGAGTACCAGGGCCTGAGGCCTCCCATACGCACCGAACGTACGTCTAGCCCCTTGCGTCGGCATCCCCAAGTGTGGCGCATCACCCACATTGGGCGTCAACCCCTAGCGATGTCTTCGACGCCCGGGCACGGCGTCCTTCGCAGCCTTGGTTCCGAATCGCCTAAGGGTAACTATGTCAACAGCAGATTTTCGCCGATGGGAACTAGAGGGCGGTTCGCGTGATAAGCAAGGCGCGATGCCACCGTTCGAGCCGGACCCCGGAAATCTGCACGTCCGGCGATCGCAAGCTAGCGTGCCCATGCTCGACGCTACTGAGAGGCAAGAACTCAAAAATATGGCTTTTCCCGTTACTGAGGTTGAACCGAAGAGCTTGTTTCGATCCTCTACGCCGAAACTGACCTGGTGCGGAGCTTGCGCGGTTCGTTGTGGCCCGGCCAATCCTCAAAGCGGCACAAGCGGTGGTTGTCGCCGCCGACCTGCCGTGACGCCATCGAAAATGCCGAAATTCGATTGGGTTCAAAGACACCATGGCGCGTCGTAAATTTGCCTGGGCCGCTCTGCCCGACGAACAATTGCTCGGGCTGCGGCTAAAGGACCTTAAGGTCACTGTCGAAGGCACCTGGCTTGAGGCGTGCGTCGGCAGTCTCCATGAAGAACTCGAAGAGCGCGACATCCGGGCCCGGCCCCATGCCTGGATCTTGAGCGAGTGGTTCAGCCCCGAAAACACGCCAGGCATCGCTATCCCTTTCTATCTGACCCACCGCCGCCTGATGCAGCTCGAAAGAAAAATGATCATCGACGTCGAGGGCGGTACTTGGTCTGAATGTATGAACATTCTTCGTCATGAAGCCGGCCATGTGCTGCAGCATTCCTATCAGCTCCAGCGGCGGCGTCGATGGCAGCAGCTGTTCGGCAGGTCCTCGCAACGCTATCCGCGCTATTATCGACCGAATCCGGCCAGCAGGCATTTCGTCCAACATCTGCGCCTCTGGTACGCGCAGAGCCATCCGGACGAAGATTTCGCCGAAACGTTTGCCGTGTGGCTTCGGCCCCGCTCGAATTGGCGATCGCGTTACGCCGGATGGCCGGCACTCAAGAAGCTTGAGTATGTCGACGCGTTGATGACAGAAATCGCCGGCCAACGGCCGCTGCTCACCGGTCGCGAGCAGGTCGATCCCCTCAACAGCCTCACGGATACGCTTGGTGAGCACTACAGAAAAAAGCAGGCTCTCTACGCCTTCGATACACCCACAACCTACGACCGTGATCTGCGGCGGTTGTTCTCCGCCGATCCAAGACACCACCGGTCGCAATCCGCTTCGATGTTTATCAGGCGCAATCGGGCGAGAATTAGACGACTTGTCGCAAAGTGGACGGGTGAGTACCAGCTCACGCTCGATGCTGTGCTCGACGACATCGTGGCCCGGTGTCGCGAGCTCAATCTGCGTGCGGTTGGTCCCGAGCGTGAGCTGATTATCGAGTTCGCGGTGCTTTTGACCGCTAAGACGATGCATGCACTCTTCGGCCCATCGCGGCGTAGGTGGATCGCGCTATGAAACGGCTTCGTGTCTTGGTGCTCATGGACCCTGACCTGATACCCCCGGATTCAACTGAGGGATACAGCGAGCAGCAAATCAATAAATGGAAAACCGAATACGATGTGGTAACCACTCTGCGTACCGCCGGGCACGAGGTCCGGCCGCTCGGCGTTCACGACGAGCTCAAGCTGATCCGCGACGAGATCGAGGGCTGGAAGCCGAATGTGGTATTCATTTTACTGGAGCAGTTTCACGGCGAGGTTATCTACGACCAGAATGTTGCGAGCTATCTCGAGCTTATGCGCATTCCGTATACCGGTTGCAAGCCGCGTGGCCTGGTGCTGGCGCGTGGCAAGGACCTTTCCAAGACGCTGGTGCATTACCATCGGATTCCAGTGCCGGCCTTTGCGGTCTTTCCGATGCGCCGCAAGGTCCGGCGACCGGCGCGCCTCGCCCTGCCGCTGATCATCAAGAGCGTGAGCGAGGACTCCTCCCTCGGCATCGCTCAGGCGTCCGTCGTCGACACCGACGAGAAACTCGCAGAGCGCGTCGCCTTCATTCACGAACGCATCGGCACCGCGGCCATCGCTGAGCAATACATCGAGGGGCGCGAACTCTATGTCGGGGTGCTCGGCAACGACCGGCTGCGGGTGCTGCCGGTTTGGGAACTGCAATTCGGCAATATGGCTGAAGGTGCATGGCACATCGCTACCGAGAAGGTCAAGCATGATCCCGATTACCAGGAGCGCCGGGGCATCCTGCACGGGCCTGCCAAGGACCTCGCACCTGAACTATACGCCCGCATTCAGCGAACAGCGAAGCGGATCTACAGGACGCTGGAGCTCGACGGCTATGCCCGCATCGATTTTCGCCTCTCTGCTGAAGGTGTTCTCTATTTCCTCGAAGCGAATCCCAATCCCGAGATCGCGGAGAGCCAAGAATTTGCAGCGGCGGCTCGTCACGACGGCCTCTCCTACCCGGACCTGCTGCATCGGATTCTGGCTCTTGGAATGAGTCGAACGTCAAACAGCACGCGATGACCGCGTTCACCTCTTTCACTCTTTGCCGAGCTTGGCGCGCGAGCACAGTCGGCGTAGCAGCGGCAGTTCGGTCAGCCGCAACGCCGGGTGCCACAGGCTTGGCGAACAGCGAACACTTAAGACGCATGGCAGGCTGGCTACCGCTTGCCGAGAGCGTATCTGCCTGGGCAGCGCGGCCCCGCGCGCAGACGTTGAAAATGCCGGTGCGAGTGGCTCGCCTTGATGTGTTGTGCCGATGGCGAGCGGCGCCTGCCGGAGCAGTTCAACGGTACGGATCGTCACCCTTCCGCGGCGCGCACTTGTGGGCATTCATCCGAGTACGCTGGAACGTCCCCCGAAACTCCCGTTGACGCCCGGCCGATCCGGTCGACGCTCCGTTTTGGCTTCGGCAACCCCGGAGTTTTTCACGGCTGCGCATCTTACACGTCCACGTGTTGATCGCCCTGCCGCCTAACCTCGATCTTTCCGTGAACAACCTCAAGACCACAAGTTCGCGGCTGTCAGATTATACCGAGGACGGGGTCGGCATAATCAGAGCGCCTCCAGGAAAGCGAGGAGCTTATCGGGCGGGCGGTAGCGCCCGGGGTTCATGTCGCCGGGCTGTTTTCGTCAAGGTCCGTTCCTTGAGGTTGGGATAGAGATCGAGCGCTCCCCGCTGTAGGTGAGGGGTTTCCGGTCCTGCTCTTTCGATTGCAGGGCGGGTTCACAGTCCCCTAAAATCCCGGACAGCCGGATTTCCCGGGTCCGGTTCCAAACCTTGGCATGTCGGCCGTGTGCCTTCCCATGGCTTGGAGAGGTTTAAACGCTGGTTCGTATACACCCCTGCCACGCTTGGTTTGCCCACAGCCTCGCCTCTCGGGCCGTCAGTCGCGTGGGTGCCCGGTTTTATCAAGCCGGCCGCCTAGACAGCCCGAGAAGGCCGCCAAAGTGTCCAGAGCCCCTTTGCCCAACTCGGGCATTACCTCCGTTGGGGTGTGCTCGCGCCTGTTTCTTCCATGGTGTCATCGGCCTTCCCCAAAGGAAAAGTGGGTCGGCTTCCCGCAGCATCCCGCTTGAAACGACTTCGTGCGGGGGGACTTTCGAGGTTACAGATATTTCGTTATGTTCCGGCCTCCAAGTTTGCTCGCCCCCCAGATCGTCCCTACCGCTGCGAATACTCCCGCAGGGCGGCCGGGGCTTTTACGTCCGAGCAGAACGCGGTTCGTTACCTCCCCGCGCATCGGATATGCTAACCGCCCGACGACAGGCAATTGGCGGTACGGGGACTTGCACCCCGCTAGACTGCGGCCTTGTCGGCTGCTCCTTCCCCCTAGCCGCCCCTAGCCGGGAGATGTTGCATGAACTGGCTATCCGACGGTCGAGCGGGGTCTCGAGGATAGAACCCCAGGTGAATATGTGGAGCGAATCCGCCTCTTTCTCGAGGGAAGGCAGCACGTCACCCATAGCCTTGTCAGCCTCAGCTCGCAGACAAGCCCGGCGCGAGCGGCGCAAGTGGACCGCGAACTCGAGACGGACCGGTCAACACGCCGATCTCCTCCGCGCGGAATCCTTCAGAGAGATTATGCCGACCCCGTCCTCGGTATTGCCGCCTCCAGGCCGACTTCCACGCCCTGTCGGCATGATCCAGACGTCGGCATAACGTGCACTGGGGCGCAAATAGGGTAGATCGCAGACGAGGAACGCATGGCGTGCTGGGTTGTGCGATTCGCCGCTTCCGGCAGCAATGAGCCGAAAGACTCCAAATCTTCACTGCGTATTCAAAAATGACGGCCCCGCTCACGATGGTTTGAGGAGGAGATAGCCACGCTGAGATTGAAAACAGCTTTCGTATTTGGCCCGGGGGCAATCCTGATGGCAGCCGCATGGTCTCCCGCTAGTGCGGCCGAGAATTGTGCCGATTTGGCCAACCTGAAGATCCCGGCGAGCGAAATCGGGCTACCGAGCGGCGGTGCAGCAATAACCGCCGCTGAGATGGCGACCGTGCCCGCTGATCCGCTCAATCCCCGCACGACGCGCGATTATTGCAAGGTGCTGGGTGCGGTTGCGCCAATGGAGGCGAGTGCGCCGCCGGTCAATTTCGAGGTCAACCTGCCCGCGACTGGAACGGCGAGGCCGTTCAATACGGCGGCGGCGGCTCGAACGGAGTGCTGATCACCGGCCTTGCACCCTTGCACGACGCGCGACGCGACACGCCGGTACCAGTGGCGCGCGGGTTCGCTACCTGGGGCACCGATTCCGGCCATGACAGCAAAAAGCTTCCTCACCCTCGGGCCTTTGCGCTCATGACGAGTCGCTCGTCAATATGGCCTACGCCGCGTACAAGAGGACGCATGACGTGGCCGTGCACATCGCGCGGAGGTTTTACGATCAGGCGCCTGCCAAAGTTTATTTCTACGGCGGTTCAGAAGGCGGGCGCGAAGCCCTGATGATGGCACAGCGTTTTCCGGCCGATTTCGACGGCATCGTGAGCGTGGTGCCGGTGGCCAATTATGCGGACAACAATCTGGTGCGGGCGAAGCTCGCCCAGCTTCAACGGGAGGGCGGCTGGATCAGCCCGGCCAAAGTGAAGCTGATCCAGGATGCCGTCAATGCCGCCTGTGACAAGCTCGACGGTATCGAGGACGGTGTCGTCAGTGCCTATGAAAAATGCTTGAGCACGTTCGATGTGGGCACGCTGCGCTGCCTAAATGTGGCCGACACCAGCGACACTTGCCTTTTTGACAAGCAGATTGAAGCTGACAGGCTGGTGCACCATCCTTACCAATATCCGTTCGCGATGAAGAACGGGGTCACGGCCTTTCCGGGCTGGACCTATGGAAGCGAGGTGCAACCGGGTGGAATGATCGACACCATAACCGGCAAGGAGGTGCCGCAATTCCCGATCACCAGCGAGAAGACGCAATCGGTTGCCTGGGTCAATGCGGACGGTTTCGTGCGCTATTTCTTCGCGCGCGATCCAAATTTCGACCCGCTCCAGTTCTCGCCGGAAAAATTCGCCGGTCGGATCAAGGAAACTCCGTTCCCCCGAATCAGGATAGTCAAAAGGGAATCATATCGATCGCTCCACCGCTAGCAAAAAACTCCCATAATCTCCGATTCAATCAGCTATGTAAGCGGGGCAGCAGGGGGCAAGAGCCCGAAACGCGTTTACGTTCAGACTGTGGACGGTTTGCGGCGGTGCATCTCGGGTATGTTCCGCTCCAGAGCAGCAACC
>JASHRR010001448.1 GCA_030037185.1 Xanthobacteraceae bacterium
CTTCGATGAGATGCAGGCCTCATACTTTGTCAGGAAATCGTCGCACACTGCAATGCCTGCGGGCCCATGCGGGTGCCGCAATGGTCAGCACGTGGCGCCGGCGAACAGAGCGGCCACGTCAAGGTAATGTGGTACAGCGGGCGTGATGAGTGTTGTACTTTATGATAATTATGCATTGCAGCGACCTGCTCCGCATGCTCGGGCAGCAGCAGCCTGATCGCGGCACCCTGACATTGATCGCCCGCGGCGGGAGCAGCACGCGAACCGCCCCCCCCCTGAGTGCTTGTGATCGGCGCGTCAGAAGGATTGGCGACGCGACAGGAGGGCCTGGCCGCCGACGGCTACGCGCTGACCGCGGCGTGCCGAGCCTGACCTTCGCGGGGAGCGACGTTGCAAAAGCAGATCGCAATCGTCGTCGTCGGCTTCTCCACACGCCGCTCGCTATCGCCCGGGTGTTGCGCTACAAGACCGCCTTCAAGTTCTACAATGCGATCGTCGCCACCGGCGATGTTTGTTGACAACGAACCGACGTCCGCTTCGCCGGAACATGCGCTAATGGTCGCCCAGCTCGCGACAGCGGGCGGCGCGAAGGCCCGTGATCGCATTGTTCTTCATCAGAAGAGGACACGTATTGCGGACATAAAAGCTGGTACCACTTTCCTTTGCGACATTTGCCACGACGGCGTCTTTCACGGTGTTCCAGCATCGTTCTGCAAGAACGAGTCCCGCCTTGACTTCGGGGCGTTCCTGCGGGAGGCCAAGGCCGCGGATGATTGCTTGCGGCAGTTCCGGCTCGGTGCAGATCATTTCTCCTCCCGGAACTTCAAACGCCATTGTGAAAAACAGGGCTGCAGTAGCCCAATTGAGCTTGCGGCCGATGAGCAGGCCGGCGGCTCGCACCATGTCCGCGGTCATCGGCGGCGTGCGCACGAATCCTTCGAGGCCGTCGCGGCATCGCTGCCGCCACTCGGGGATCGCGTAGACGTCGTTGAAACAACGGGCGAAGGCGTCGAGGCCGATCGCGGCGCGTAATGCCATAAACCTCGGGGAGCTGCGCAGCGATGGAAACGTCGGGTAATAACGTTCGATCGCCGCCAGCCGCTCGCCGACCGAAGCGCTCGATGGACTGGCTAGCGGCGTCAGCTCGCCAAGCGCCGCCTGCTCAACCAGCGCAGTCCAATGGGCGTCGCGCTCGGTCGGCTTGACCTCCGTCAGGCGCCCTGCGAGTTCGCGCCAGTTTTCGCCTGCCGCGAGGGCGTCGAGCTCGGCAAGCACCTGGTTTTCGATCGCCGGCTCGGGCGGCGGAGACTTTGCGGTCGCCGAAGGGAGGGCGACCGCCTGCGCGGCCGGCGGCTTGCCGCCCGGGGCAAGCACGATTTCGCCGACGACCTGGTCGTAATAGGCCGGCGTCTGCTCGTGGCCGACGGTTGCCGCCGCCTGCTTGACCTCCGTCTGTGTCCGTTTGGCGATCTGCACCAGCGTCAGGCCGGGCTGTGACAACAGCGGTGCGAGGTTGCGCGTGAAGACGGAGTTCGGATTTGGATCGTTCCGCGACAGGCCGTCGAGCGCGACCTGCTTGGCGCCGGCTGAGAACAGAATGAAGACGCCTTCGGCCGGGGTCATCGGTGCAAGGCCGCCGGTGCCGGCAATGCCGCGAGCGCCTCGCCGCTCGAATGGATTGTTGCGGCAGGCATCGAGCACGAGGATCGCGGTGCGGGCGCCGCGCGCCTGCAACCGCTCGAGGATGCGATCGGCCGGAAAGGAGGCATCCCGGACGAGCTCTTCTTCTCCTTCGCTGGCCGCCGGCACGTCGGTCGGCAACAGATAATTCTGGCCGCGGATTTCGAAGCCATGGCCGGCGAAGAAGAAGAAGGCCATGTCCCCTGGCTCGATCACCTTGTCAAAGGCGAGGAGCGCCTCGCTCATGCTGCGGCGCGATTGATTCTCGGCGACGACCACGGTGAAATTGAGTTTGCGCAGCACGCTGGCGAGCACGCGCGCGTCATTGACCGCCGTCTTGAGGGCGGGAACGCTTTGATAAGCATTGTTGCCGATCAGCAGTGCCACCCGCTTTTCGGCCCGCACCGGCGCGGCTGCCACGATGACCAGGGCAACTGCAAAAAAGAGCCGACCGACGATGACTCTGACCTTCGGCATCCAGCCCCTCCGTCGCCGCTTGCGCAGCCGTGTCAGTTGCGCCCTGGCGCCGGAGGGCGTGTCGAGGCCCGGCCACCCTCAACTGATGGCTCAGATCGGCATGGAGCGTCGAGCGGGCTATCCGGCAACTGCGCAGCTGCTCGTTCCCCAGGCTTTCTGCCGCCCGCCGGCGCCGTCTCGGCTTTCTGGTTATCGCCGGCCGGCCGATCGCCTTGCGCCGGAGTCGCGGCAGGTTCGCAGGAGGGGGTCGCGGCCGGCGCGCCGATTGTCCGATCGGCTGGCCTTGCCCTGCCCGGGCCGGGCGGAGAAAGGCCGCGCTCGCGCGGACCGCTGTCGGTGTTGTCGACGGACGCATCGGGCGCATGCCAGACGATCGGCAACACCACCAGCGGCGTCGCGACCACGAGCAGCGCGACCGCCACCAGGGTGGGCCGCAGCACCCTTAACGGGGGCCGTAACATCGACCATCGGCCTTGCCCGACCGCCTGCCCAGGTGCGGCAGGAGCCTGATCGGAGAATGTCTCTCCTGCGCGCGTCGCGAGCCCGGCCGGCAAAGCAGGGCATGCGCCGCCGACGTCGTCAAGAAACGCCGCGGCCGAGCTCGCCTCCGCACGCCGCATCGCATCATCCGCCAGCGCACCCACTACGGCGTTCCACTCCGACGGCAGCAGACGCTGATCGACAAAGGCCGCGAGTTCGCCGAGGTCGTCAACGGCGCTTGCGCCATCGGGGGGCGTCGCGACTTCCCGGTCGAGCCCCTCGGCAAGGCTGACGGCCAAGCGCGCGCGGGCGAAGCCTGTCGGCATCCGCTCGTCATGTTCGGCGAGGAACTGCGCAACTTCTCGGCACAGGCGCTCGGCCATGGTTGTCATACTCTCTCTATAGGCCTGTGGACGAGGCGACTGGAAGTTGCTTCTCCAGGTCCGCCGCGACCTTCTTCATCCAGCGCTGAGTGCGCTGTTTCAGACGATAAGCCTCCTCGACCGGACATCCCATAACCTTGGCAATATCTCGCGCCGACAAAGGATTGCCGGCGGCGAACACCGTCTGCAGGTATAGCCTCTCGGGAGCCGGCAGGCCGGCAGCTGCGGCTTTGACAGCAGCCACCAAAGCCGCCCGATGACGCTCTTCCTCGGCACGCAGCAACTGATCCTCAGGCGTCGGTGCGGGGTCCGCGATTGCCAGTCCGCCGCCTTCCTCGACGATCATTTCGAGCGAGACCGATTCAGCCCTTTGGGTCGATAATTCACTGCGAACCGCGTCGGCCAAGCGCTCCAGCGCCTGGCCGATCTCGGCGGCATCGGGATCCGGCTCGACGCGACCGCGCAGGCGCACGACGAGCCGCTCGACGTCGGCCGGGCAACCTTCCCAGGCGGTTGCGGTGTAGACGGCCTGGTCGAGCGCCGACAGGCGCGCCACGGCGGCGGGAAGCCGCCGGCGGGGCGAGTCGCGTCGGACGAGATCGATCAGCAACCGATCGACCGTCGTCAAGACATAGCCGATGAAGCTGCCGCGCCCGCCATAGGCGCGAATGCGACGGTAGTCGCCCTCGATCAGCTTGAGGCAGATCTCCTGATATGCGTCGTCCTGCGACGACGTTGCGACGTCGCGAGGGAACCGCTGGCTGACGCGGCGTCGGATGTCCCGCTCAAAGAACCGCACGAAGCGGCTCCAGGCTTGATCCGGCGCCTCGCTGAAGCGGCGAGCCAAACGCCCCGCCAAAATGTCGCGCGCGACGAGAGCAAGATAGGTCGAAAGGCGCGCGCGACCATCAAAAGCCTTCAACCGGGCATAGCCGTCGGCCTTCAGCGCGGCAACGACGTGCAGCAGCGCCGCCTCACCCTCCGCCCCGTCGCCCTCCAGCCGGGAAACCGCCGACCAAAGCAGCGGCGAGGCGTAGTCGATGAAGCGTGCGCTCGCTATCCGGTCGCCGGCGAGCACGGCACTGACCAGCGACAATTCGGATCGCGGGTTCGTTGGCGGCAACGGCTGCGCTTCGGCGAACGGCGCGGTGCCGGACGACACTTTCTCGCGTCCGGCGGTGCTTTGATGAGCCCCTGTCCGGACCGACGGAAAGCCCGACCACATATCTCCCCCGATGACTGCAGGCCCAATGTGCGGCGCGCCGAGGTGCCTCCCGGTGCTATCGCCCAGCGGCAGGAATGTTCTTTCAATCCGGCGAGATTGTGATGCGCAGCACCGATTCTAACGTCTTGCCTCGCCCTGAACGGCGGGGATTTCCGCAACCGGAACGTTCCGCCCCGACGCGAGAGGATGTTACTTCCATTCAAGTCGAACTTCGTCCGCTATATTGACGAGGTTAAGCCGCCTGCGCACGCCATCATCAAGGGCCGCATGTGTGCACCGATGATCTTGTCGATACGTCGTCACTGCAACCAGCAAGGCGCAGCAGCCGCCACCGCGGCCAGCATTGGCGCTCCGCCTGCTGCCTCCGCAGCCCGATCAAACGCCTGCAATGAGATCTTGGATTTTGGCGCTCGGTGCGCACCGGCGACAAGTATGGTTATGGGCGCGCCAGCCGCGCAAGGTTTTCGTCGGCCAGCATGTCGAGCCGATCCTGCCGCAGGGGTATGCCGTGACTGAGGGCGCATGGGCAGCGCGCCGCGGCGATGCGTCCATGGCTGCTTCAACGCCGCCCGCCGCCCGCTTCACCGCGGTGGAGCATTTATCGCACTTTCTGAACCGAGTGCTGACGTGCCGAAGGTTCGCAATGCCGGCGCGGTGACCTGGCCTCCCGACGGCGTCACCTGCAAGATGACGAGTCCGCGCTGATTGGTGCCGTCGCTGCGAAACCGGAACACGCCATCGATTCCCGCAAACCCGGAAGGGTTGGTCAGCGCCTCGTTGGTGATGCGCTGCGATCCTTGCGTCTTGACGAGAGCGGCGACGAGTGTAACCGCGTCGTAGGCCAATTCCGCGGGACGCGCAGGGTCCTGGCCGTAGCGGCTCCGGTAACGATCCGCGAAAGCGCGAAAGCCGGCCGGATCGGGCCCCGGATACCAGCCCCCCTCGAGCAGCGGATTGGCGAAAATTTTCGGGTCGTCCCACAATTGCGTGCCGATGAGCGCGAACTGGCGCACGTTGACGCCCGCCGCGGAAAGTGCGGCAATCACATTGCTGACCGCCTCGCCGCCATCCGGAATAAACAGTGCGTCGGCCCCACCCGCGGCCTGAGCCACCAGCCGCGCGGCGTCGCTGACTTTGTTGCGATCGTCCCCATAATGTTCGAGCGCTATGATCCTTGCGCCCCGGCGCGCGACTGACTGCTTGAATTCGCCCTCGACGACGCTGCCGTAAGGGCTCGTCGGGAGAATGCCGATGAACGAATGCTTGCCTTGGGAAGTCGCATAATCCACCACCCGATCGACATCGGACTCGGGCAGGAAACTCAACAGATAAGTGCCGGCCGCGGCGACATTGCTGTCGGTCGAGAACGCGATCATCGCAATGCCGTGGCTGGCGGCAATCGGTTTTGCACTCGTCACCGAACGGGCGAACAGAGGCCCCAAAATGACCTTTGCGCCCTCGTCGATGGCCTGCTGGACCGCGAGTTGCGCTCCTTGACCTGTGCCGCCGTCATCCTTGGGCAGCAGCTGAATATTGCCATCGCCGAGTTCCGCCAGCGCCATTTCGGCGGCGTTGCGCATCGCTTGGGCGGCAGCACCGGCATTTCCGCTGGCCGACAGCGGCAGGATCAGCCCCACCTTGAAATCGCCGGCGCTGCGGTTGGGAATCGGCTCGGGCGCGACCGGGACGGCAGATGTCGCCTTGCCGAGGGACAGGTCCTGCGAATTCAACGCGCCGCTGCAGGCTGCAAGGCCCATCGCCGCAGCAAGCACCGCCACGATCGCGATTGGCCGCCAGTATGAAAGCGCCCGGCGGGCCTCCGACAGACTGCGCTGGAAGGCCATGCGAGGAGTCTCCCTGGGGGTATCAAAATACGCCGACGCTCTCACGGGCACGCGCCGCGCGTGCGCCGCGCGCGCACACTAAAGCCGGTCGCCATCACGCATGCAATTACAAATCGGTCACGATCTGTTAACACCTTGGTATGATGGTCCGGGCGCCTCACACGGCTCAAAGCCGACAGCCACGGCTTTTCCGCGTCTTCGGACAAGAGGTTCCGGCGCGGGAGCTGGCGCCCGGTCTCTACCTCGTGGCGACCCCGATCGGAAATCTTGGCGATGTGACGCTGCGGGCGCTGGAAACGCTTGCGGCCGTCGAGGTTATTGCCTGCGAGGATACCCGGGTCACGCGGCGCCTGCTCGAACGCTACGCGATCACGACGCCGCTCGTGACCTATCATGACCACAATGCCGAGATCGTCCGCCCGCGGGTCCTGGCGCAGCTTGAGGCTGGCGCCGCAATCGCCCTGGTATCGGACGCCGGCACGCCCCTGATTTCCGATCCGGGCTTCAAGCTGGTGCGGGCCGCCCAAGCAGCTGGCCATGCGGTGACGGCGGTACCTGGCGCTTCCGCCGTGCTGGCGGCGCTCACCGCTTCGGGCCTGCCGACCGACCGGTTTTTCTTTGAGGGCTTTCTGCCGTCGCGGGGCGCCGCACGGCGCGCCCGCATTGCCGAGCTCGCCGACCTGTCCGCGACGCTCATTTTTTTCGAAACAGGCCCGCGGATCGCCGCTATGATCGATGACTTGGCTGACCGGCTCGGCGGCCGGCCAGCAGCGGTGTGCCGGGAATTGAGCAAGCTGCATGAAGAGATCCGCCGCGGCGAAGTTGGGGCGCTGGCGCTGGCCTATCGGCACGGAGCAGAGACGCGCGGGGAGTTCGTCGTCGTCGTCGGGCCCCCTGCCCAAAGCGAATCTGCTGAGGCCATTGATATCGACGGCATGCTCAGGCGCGCACTTGCGACTTCATCCCTCAAGGACGCCGTCGACGCGGTTGTTGGCGCGACCGGCCAGAAGCGTCGTATCGTCTATCAGCGGGCCCTGGCCCTGCCGCGGCGCAACAGCGATCCGGATGACGGGAAACCTCGGTGACCGGCCAACTTCCCGGCGCGAGCACGCCAGAGCAGATGGCGGCCAAACGCCGCCCGGCCGGCTGTTCTGATTGCCGAGGCTACGCGCCGTTTCCGCGCGCCGCCGGTATTGTGGCGCGGCGTGGTCGCGTTCCTCGAAGTCAACGCCTGCGAGGATGCAGGAGCGGCGGCAGAGCCTTATCATCTTCGCCGCCCGGCCATCGCTTGCGGCCCACCCGCCCGGTGCGATGCGGGATAGGCGATTCGATGTCGTTTCTGCTAGTTCCTAGACGCCTGCCGGCCAGGCAGCCGCCGCCGCATCCCTCTAACCTCACGTGGCATCACATGGCACATCGCAGGCGCCTTCACGTCGCCGTTCAAATGGACCCGATCGCACGGATCAATATCCGGGGCGATTCAACTTTCGCGCTGCTCCTGGAAGCGCAAGCCCGGCACTGCGAGCTTTCCTACTACACCCCCGACGAGATGGCGCTTCTCGACGGCGAGGTCTATGCGACGGTGCGCCCGCTCAAGGTCCGCGACGAGGAGGGCGATCATTTTACCCTGGGCGAGGCGCGGCGCAGTGCGCTCTCGGCATTCGATGTGATTCTGATGCGCCAGGATCCGCCGTTTGATCTCGCCTATATTTCGGCGACCCATCTCCTGGAGCGCGTCCATCCGCGCACGCTGGTCGTCAACGACCCGGCCCACGTGCGCAACGCACCCGAGAAGATGTTCGTCACCGAATTTCCCGACCTGATGCCGCCGACGCTGATTACCCGCGAGCTCGGGGAAATCAGGGCTTTTCGCGCCAAGCACGGCGAAATCGTGATGAAGCCGCTCTATGGCGCCGGAGGTGCGGCGGTGTTCGCCCTCCAAGCCGGCGATGTAAATTTCGGTTCGCTCTACGATCTATTCGCCGCAACCTTCCGAGAGCCTTGGGTGGTTCAGAAATATCTCCCCGCCGTGAAGCAGGGTGACAAACGCATCATTTTGGTCGATGGGGAATTTGCCGGCGCCGTCAATCGCGTCCCGCAGACGGACGACCTGCGCTCGAATATGGTGCGGGGCGGCGCCGCGGAGGCCACAGACCTAACCGATCGCGAGCGAGCGATTTGCCAACGGATCGGACCGGCGCTGCGCGTGCGCGGGCTGATGTTCGCCGGCATTGACGTGATCGGCGGCTACCTCACCGAAATCAACGTCACATCCCCGACCGGCATCCGCGCCATCAAGCGCCTCGGTGGCGCCGATATCGCCGTGATGATCTGGGACCGCATCGAGCTCAAACTTGCCGACAAACGGTGATGGCTCTCGATCGATGCCTGTCAATGCAGCCTAAATCCACCTCGCTCCGCCATCAACCGGATGAAAGCGTAACGGGATTGCCGGATCTCTGCGGCCAGCTCTTCGACATCGCAGCAGGCCAATTCGGCGTTAATGCGCGCCTTGCGGGCATTTCGCAGTTCGATCTCGACACTCTGAAGGTCGACCATTTGGTCCCCCTGTCGTGCCCGTGAATAGTCCGACTCATCTAGCACGAATCGTTTTGTTCTGCAATTGTTCTCGTGCTCGTTTTTCGGGCTGGGGAGCGGGACAGACGGCTCATACCACAACGCACGTCCACAGGCAGACGCAGTTGTGTTATTGCTGCCCCGCTCCTTCTGTCACGACAGGACCTCGGGGTCGAGCGCAGCACAACGGCCGGACTTGAAGAACCAACGACCGCGTTCTCGAAGAGTTTTGCGCAGCCCGTGATGTAGCGAATTGAGTTTGTCGAGGACGTCGGCTCGGCGTCAATCTAACAGCCGCCGAAATTGGCCGCGCTGACGGATTGTATCGGGGCAGGGGGATTATCGCGCCGGATGAACCGCGAACCTTAACGAGGCGCACATGCGCGCACATTTAGGAAAGCACTGACGGATGTCTGCCGACATCACACTTGACGTTCCGGTCACCGACATAGACCCATTCTGCGAAGAATTCTGTGCCGATCCTTACCGGTTTCACAAGCAGCTTCGCGATGCCGGGCCGGTGTTCAGGCTGAACAAATACGGCATCTACGGCATGGCCCGGTACGCGCAGGTCCACGCGGCTCTCAATGATTGGCAGACCTTCATTTCGGGCGCGGGTGCCGGCATCCAAGACCTGCGCAAGGGAAAGGCGTGGCGGCCGCGAAGCATCGTGCTCGAAGTCGATCCGCCGCTCCACGATCAAACACGCGGCGTCATGGGGCGGGTTCTCGCCGGGCCGGCCGTCAGGAAATTGCGCGAAAAATTTGAGCTCGAAGCAGAGCGGCTGGTCGAGGACCTCGTCTCACGTGGAACTTTCGATGCGGTCGCCGATCTTGCGACGGCCTATCCACTCAAGGTGATGGGCGATGCGGTTGGCGTGCCGGCGCAAGGACGCGAATGCTTGCTGCCCTTCAGCAACATGCTGTTCAATTCGTTCGGGCCGGAAAACCAGATTTTCCGCGAGTCCGTCATCCAATCCGACCGCGTGGTCAGGCAACTCTTCGCTCAATGCGAACGCGAGGCATTGCTGCCCGGTGGTTTTGGTGTGCAGCTTTACCAAGCCGCGGATGAAGGACGCATAAGCCGGGAGCAAGCACCCGCCCTCGTGCGGTCAATTCTCTCCGCCGGGTTCGATACTACGGTCGCCGGGCTCGCTAACGCCGTGTACGCGTTTGCGACAAATCACGAGCAATGGCGGTTGCTGCGCAGCGACCCCGCGCTGGCACGTTCGGCCTTCGATGAAGTGATCCGCTGGGAAGCCCCTGTCCAGACTTTCTTCCGCACGACGTCGCGCGCGTGCGAGATTGAAGGCCGCCGCATCGGTGGGGACGAGAAGGTGCTGCTCTTCCTGGGCGCCGCCAATCGAGACCCGCGTCAATGGCAAGACGCGGATCGTCTTGACCTGCGACGCCGGTCAACCGGCCACGTCGCGTTCGGTAGCGGAATTCACGTCTGCGTCGGGATGATGATCGCGCGGCTCGAAGCTGAGCTTGTGTTTGCCGCCTTCGCCAAGCGGGTCGGCGGGTTCGAACTCGCCGGTAAGCCGGTGCGCCGCCGTAACAACACCTTGCGCTCGTTCGCGAGCCTTCCTGTGCGGGTCTTGCATTAACATCCCACGCAACAGCGTTGCGGCTCCCGGCGAGGTCGACCGGCTTGCGACCTCAGAGCCCCCGGCTGCCGCCCGGCTTCACCCGCACGGTGCACCAGATCCCACCGGCGGCCTGCTACCCTGGTTGGCAGCAGTCGCTCGATCCTCTCGCCACGCTGGTCGAGCCGCAGATCAAGGATTGAGCACCGCTCGGGCCAAGGGCCGCCTGGATTGCAGCGCGATTACGCAGGAGGCCAGAACCGGCCGCTGGCGCTCCTTTGTGAAGGCCCCGGCGGCGGCTCGCGTACCACCCGGAACCTCTAAAAAAAGCCTGTTGCGGGAGGCGGCCTGCGCGGCGCCTGCCGGCCGCGCGATCGTCACAATTCTGTAAGCCTTATGTCTATTATCAGACTGACGTGGTCACAACACCGGCCGCTCAGTTGCGAGTCTCCTTCGGACAGGCGAAACGGGGACAACAAAATCACCATGCTTTGCCGCATCAAAGTCCCGGGCCCGCGGGCGGGCCGGCTCAACGCGCCGCTGCGCCTTGTCGGCAAATTGGTCCCGGTGTTAAAGGCCTACAGCGGCATGCCGGCCGCCGACCGCAAAGCGAGAAGTTCTGCCGCCCTGGGCCGGCTCGGCACGCTTGAAGTCCGGCTTGCCCGCACGTCGGCCGAAATCCGCCGGGCTCAGAAGCTGCGCTACGAGGTGTTCTACAAGGAGATGTCGGCGATAGCCGATACAGCCTTATATTTCGCCCGGCGTGACATCGACCTTTTCGACGCGGTATGCGACCATCTGCTGGTCGTTGACCATGGTGCACGCACGCTGCAGCGAGCGCCCGCGACCGTCGGCACCTGCCGGCTGCTGCGCCAGGATATCGCTGAGCGAACCGGCGGTTTCTACAGCGCCGGCGAATTCGACGTCGGGGCCCTGGTGGCGCGCCATCGCGACTTGAAATTCCTCGAACTCGGCCGCTCCTGCGTGCAGCCGCCCTACCGCAACAGACGCACCGTGGAATTGTTGTGGCACGGCATCTGGACTTACGTGCTGG
The DNA here is from genome assembly GCA_030037185.1 of Xanthobacteraceae bacterium. The sequence continues at coordinate 11,309 of JASHRR010001448.1, forward strand.
AACATCGCATCGATGTCATGATCGGGTGCGCGAGCCTCGACGGCACCGATCCGGATCGTCTGGGATTACCTCTGTCTTTTCTTCACCACTACGCGCGCGCCCCCGAACCTTGGCGCACGATCGCGTTGCCCCACCGTTACCTTGAGCTCAACCGGATGCCAAAGGCGGCGGTCGCTCCCCAAATGGCGCTGTCGCTGCTGCCGCCCCTGATCAAGGGATATCTGCGCCTTGGCGCATTCGTGGGCGATGGCGCCGTCATCGATCATCAGTTCGGCACCACCGACGTGCTGATCGTGCTGCCGGTGTCGGCAATCCGGGCCCGCTACCTCACTCATTTCGGTCCGCGCGCCGAGCGTCATGCCGCCTGATGCGGACGCCTTGGCGCTGCGCCTCAGGTCATTGCGGCTCGAGCGGGCCGACAGTCAACACCGGCGCCGACAGCACAAGCAGTCCACTCACAGCTTGCGCAGCGCCACTTCTTGAACCGTATGGTTTTTCTGCTTGGTGAGAATGAGATCGGCGCGCTGGCGGGTGGGCAGAATGTTTTCGTGCAGATTGGCAAGGTTGATCCGCTTCCAGATGGAAGTTGCGGTGACGATTGCGTCGGTATCGGAGAGCTGCGCGTAGCGGTGGAAATAGGATTTCGGGTCACGAAACGCGGTTTCCCGCAGAGCAAGAAACCGATCCACATACCATTGCATCAATACCTCTTCGTCGGCGTCGAGATAAACCGAAAAGTCGAAGAAATCCGACACGAACGGGATCGCCTTGCCGTCGCGCGGCAGCCGGCTGGTCTGCAGCACATTCAAGCCCTCGACGATGAGAATGTCCGGCCGGTCGATTTCAATCCATTGGTGCGGCACCACGTCATAAATCAGATGCGAATAGACCGGCGCCTGCACGGGCCGCCGTCCAGCCTTGATGTCGTAGAGAAAACGCAACAGCGCAGGAAGATCGTAACTCTCCGGAAAGCCTTTGCGCTCTAACAGGTGATCGCGCTCCAACACCGCGTTGGGATAGAGAAAGCCATCGGTGGTGACGAGATCGACCTTGGGCATGTTCGGCCAGCGCGCCAACAGGGCCTGCAGCACGCGGGCGGTCGTCGATTTGCCGACCGCCACCGAGCCGGCGACGCCGACGACGTAAGGCGTCTTGGCGTCCTCGGTGGCAAGAAAACCCCGTTGGGCAAGGAACAGCCTTTGGGTGGCGGCGACATAGAGCGACAACAGGCGCGACAGCGGCAGGTAGATCTCCTCGATCTCCTCCATATCGAGACGGTCATGCAGCGATCGCAGCCGCACCACCTCATCGCCGGTGAGCGTCATCGGCGCGTCTTCGCGCCGCGCCGCCCACTCGGCACGCGAGAAAACGTGATACGGCGATAGGTGGTCCTCGGTACGCTGCTCCATCATGTTGTCCGCATCGCAACGCCTGCGCGCGCCGAAATCAGGTGCCCTTGCGCGAGGCCTTTTCCGCAAGGCCCGACCGGCTGGCGCGAGCGCCGAGTACCGCCTCCACGTCGGTGAGTTTGATGTCGCGTGCCTTGAGCACCACCAACAGGTGGTAGACCACATCGGCGGCTTCCTCGATCAGCCGGTCGCGGCCCTCGCCGACAGAGGCGAGCACAAGTTCAACCGCCTCCTCGCCTAGTTTCTTGGCGCATTGCGCCACCCCCCGGTCCAGCAATTTGCGGGTGTAGGATAGCTCCGGGCTGGCATTGGCGCGCTCCTCGATGCGCCGCTCAAGATCGTAGACGGAGAATTGGTCCATAACGCTGACAGATATCATCTCCGCACACCGGCCGATAGACGTCATGTCCTCAGGCGCATCGGCAGTCCGGCACCGGCCATATGCCGTTTTGCCTGCGAAATCGTGAATTCGCCGAAGTGAAAGATCGAAGCCGCCAAAACCGCCGCCGCGTGGCCGTCGCGCACGCCGGCGATCAAATGTTCGAGATTGCCGACGCCACCGGAGGCGATCACCGGGACCGGCACCGCATCCGCCACCGCCCGGGTGAGCGCGATATCGAAGCCCTGACGGGTGCCGTCGCGGTCCATCGACGTCAGCAGGATTTCGCCAGCCCCCAAAGCAACGACCTCCTTGGCGTAGGCGACCGCATCAAGCCCGGTCGGCCTGCGCCCGCCATGGGTGAAGATGTCCCAGCGATCCGGCTCGCCCGGTGCGGACGCCTTGCGGGCATCGATCGCCACCACGATGCACTGATCGCCAAACTTTTCCGCCGCTTCCTTGACAAAACCGCGCCGATTGACCGCCGCGGTGTTGATGGAGACCTTATCGGCGCCCGATTGCAGCAACGCGCGAATATCGGCGACCGTGCGCACGCCGCCCCCCACCGTCAACGGCATGAAGCACGCCTCAGCGGTTCGTCGCACCACGTCCAGGATGATGTTTCGGTCCTCGTGGCTTGCGGTGATGTCGAGAAAGCACAACTCATCGGCGCCGGCGGCATCGTAGGCAATGGCCGCCTCAACCGGATCCCCAGCATCGCGCAAACCGACGAAATTGATGCCTTTGACCACGCGCCCGTCCTTGACATCGAGGCAAGGTATGACGCGAACCTTGAGCACGCGAGCCTCATTGCGCCCGCGCGTTGCGAATGAACCGCAGCGCCTCTGGGGCATTGAGCCGTCCGTCGTAGAGTGCGCGGCCCGCAATGGCGCCGGCCAGCCGTTTCGCCCGCGGCTCAAGCAATTGGCGGATGTCATCCATCGAGGCAAGGCCACCCGAGGCGATCACCGGAATGGTAATCGCATCGGCCAGCGAAACCGTGGCGTCGAGGTTCAGCCCCTTGAGGACGCCGTCGCGGGAAATATCCGTGTGAATGATCGCGGCAACCCCAGCATCCTCGAATCGTTGCGCAATCTCCAGCACCGACAGATCGGAGGTCTCGGCCCAACCGTGGACGGCGACGCGGCCGCCGCGCGCGTCAAGCCCGACCGCAATGCGGTTCGGCCAGTCGCGCGCGGCCTGCTTGACCAGCGCCGGATCTTTCACCGCCGCTGTGCCGATGATGACGCGGTCGACGCCCTTTTCGAGCCATTCGGCGATCGTCGCCCGATCGCGAATTCCGCCTCCGAGCTGCACCGGCACCGGCACGCTTTCGATGATCCGCTCGATCGCATAGGCATTGACCGGGCGGCCCGCGAATGCGCCGTCCAGATCGACCACATGCAGATACTCAAACCCTTGAGCCGCAAACCCGATAGCCTGGGCGGCCGCGTCGCGATTGAACACGGTTGCGCGGCCCATGTCGCCCTGCTCCAGACGCACGCAGACGCCGTCCTTAAGGTCGATGGCGGGAAACAGGATCACCGTTAACGCCCTTCTTCAACCGATGCCGTGGCGGCCGCGGCGGATCACGGCTTCCACCGGAGGAAATTTGCGATCAAGGCAAGTCCCAGCTTCTGGCTCTTTTCCGGATGAAACTGTGTACCGGCATAATTGTCCCGCCCAACGAGGGCCGTCACCGGTCCGCCATAGTCGCAATCGGCCACCAGATCGGCCGGATCCTCCACTTGCAGGTGATAACTATGGACGAAATAGGCGTGCAGACCTTCAGGTCCCAACGGGATGCCGTCCAGCAGGGGATGCGGCCGACGCGCGTGCAGCGTATTCCAGCCCATATGCGGGATCTTCAGAGCCTGACTTTTCGGGTTGATGCGGCAGACTTCGCCGCGCACCCAGCCCATTCCGTTTGTGACCGCATATTCTCGGCCGCGCTCGGCCATCAGCTGCATGCCGACGCAGATCCCCAGAAACGGCCTGCCGTTCCGGCAGACCGCCTCATCCAACGCTTCCATCATGCCGGCGACGCCGTCAAGTCCCCGCCGACAGTCCGCGAAAGCGCCCACCCCCGGCAGCACGACGCGGTCGGCCTGGCGCACCGCCGCGGGATCGCTCGTCACCGCGATGCGCTGTGACGTTGCGCTCTCACGCGCTGCCCGTTCAAAGGCTTTGGCCGCAGAATGCAGATTGCCCGAGCCATAATCGATAATGGCAACGTTCACCGCCCGCCCCCGGGGGCTGGAAAAAGCCCGATGATATCGGGCTGGGTGCGATGAGCGGGCGGCCCTGCCGCCGGCGCGGAACCCGCCGGAGCACGCAGTGCCATCCGGTTATGGAAAAACCTGCGCTCGGCCATATCGAGGTCGTCGGCAATCACGATACCGCATTCCCGCCATCCGTGCCGCACGCGCGTCCAGCGCACCAGGCTTGTCGCGTCAAGACCGATCAGCAGATGGATCAGCGCGAAGACGATGGCAACCGCGCCCCAGTCTACGCCGAGCAACCGAAGGCCGTAGACGATCAGTCCCGCTCCCACCACGTAGAGGATCAAAACAACCCACAAACGCCGCCATATCATCCACAAGGGGGCGAACAGAAAAGCCGCCAGACTGAACCTCTCAGGCAAGAAGATGAAGCGGTCAGCGTCTTCGATCGCCGCCTGTTGATAATCCGGTGGTGCCAATATCGTAAAGGCAGGCATGATTTGTTCATACTCCCGATCGCTGTCGCTTCGCAACCGCGGCGCGCCTGCCGCCCCAGGCCGCAAAACCCCGATCGCCGTCAGCCGCCGAGCGTGCCCTTGGTTGAGGGCACCTCGTCCTTCGCGCGCGGATCAACCGCAACCGCCGCCCGCAAAGCCCGGGCCAGCCCCTTGAAGCAGGATTCCGATATATGATGATCGTTCACTCCGTAAAAGGTCTCGACGTGGAGCGTGATGGCGGCATTGACGGCAAACGCCTGAAACCATTCTTTGACCAGCTGGGTGTCAAAGGTTCCAATCTTGTCGGAGCCGAACGCCGTACGGAACACCAGAAAGGGACGCCCCGACAGATCGACGGCAACGCGGGTCAGCGCTTCATCCATCGGCACATGGACATCGGCATAGCGGGTGATGCCTCTCATGTCGCCGAGAGCCTGCTTGAGGGCCTGTCCGAGGGCGATCCCGACATCCTCGGTGGTGTGGTGCGGGTCCACGTGCAGATCGCCTGCGGCGTTGACGGTGATATCGATCCGGGAGTGCCGGGCAAGCAGATCAAGCATATGATCGAGAAAGCCGATCCCGGTCGAGATCGATGCCACGCCCTGGCCGTCAAGATCGATCGCGACCCTGACGTCGGTTTCCTTGGTTGCGCGGTTGACGGCTGCCGTGCGCATCTGCGGTGTCTCCAGGCCGGATTTGCCGGGGCGTTTCTAACAGGGCCCGGCGATCCCTGCTACCAGCCTCGACGGCGCGATCGCTCCGCGGCACCTAAAGTCGTGGAGGTGCCGGCTCGAGCCAATGCCAGGCGGTGGCCCTTGCCCAAAATTCAAGCGAAGCCCGCGGCGCTCCATCACGGGCAACGCCGTCGGGGCTGCCCGCCGCGAGACGGGACTGCTGGTGAAGATGCACCAGATTTGCTTTGACGCCGGCGAGTGCATAGATGAAGGAATGCCCATGCTACCCCCAAATTCTGATCCCTGGCACGCAACAACCGTTCTCACCGTACGCAAGGCGGGCGCTGTGGTGATCGGCGCCGACGGGCAGGTCTCGGTCGGCCAGACGATCATCAAAGCCAATGCCAAGAAGGTGCGCAGGCTAGCCAAGGGCGATGTGATCGGCGGATTCGCCGGTGCCACGGCCGATGCCTTCACGCTTTTCGAGCGCTTGGAAGGCAAGCTCGAGCAATATCCGGGTCAGCTCATGCGCGCCGCCGTCGAGCTCGCCAAGGACTGGCGGACGGACCGCTATCTGCGCCGTCTCGAAGCGATGATGCTGGTCGCTGACCCTCAGGTAACCCTGGTGCTGACCGGGACAGGGGACGTGCTCGAACCTGAGAACGGCGTCATGGGGATCGGCTCCGGCGGCAACTACGCCCTTGCGGCCGCCCGGGCGCTTATCGACACCGAAATGGATGCCGAATCAATAGTCAGGAAGGCAATGGCGATTGCGGCCGACATCTGCGTCTACACCAACCGCAGCGTCACTGTCGAAGCGTTGAAGACGGTTTGAGCTTGCCGACACGCAAACGCTCTTGATGGCGGATGATCATGACCGATTTTTCTCCCCGCGAGATTGTTTCCGAACTTGACCGCTATATCGTGGGCCAGGGCGATGCCAAGCGGGCGGTGGCAATTGCATTGCGCAACCGTTGGCGCCGGCTGCAGCTTGACGAGAAGCTGCGCGAAGAAGTGATGCCGAAGAACATCCTGATGATCGGCCCGACCGGCGTCGGCAAAACTGAAATCTCACGCCGGCTGGCCAAGCTCGCGGGAGCGCCTTTCCTCAAGGTCGAGGCAACAAAATTCACCGAGGTCGGCTATGTCGGCCGGGACGTCGAGCAGATCGTTCGCGATCTTGTCGAAATCGGCATCGGCCTGACGCGCGAGAAGAAACGCAAAGAGGTGCAGGCGAGGGCACATCTTGCGGCCGAGGATCGCGTGGTCGACGCGTTGGTCGGTGCCACCGCCAGCCCCTCCACCAAGGAGACCTTCCGCAAGAAGCTGCGCGCCGGCGAACTCGACGACAAAGAGATCGAGATCGAGTTGCAGACGGGGGGAGCCGGCTTGCCTCTATTCGAAATACCCGGTCTGCCCGGCGCTCAGATGGGCGCTATCTCTATCGGCGACATCTTCGGCAAGCTGGGCGGCGGCCGAACCAAAACGCGTCGGGTTACCGTCAAGGAATCTCACGAACTGCTGGTCAATGAGGAATCCGACCGGCTGCTCGACCAGGACCGGCTGGTGCAGGAAGCCATTAAGGCGGTAGAGAACAATGGTATCGTGTTTCTTGACGAGATCGACAAGATCTGCGCGCGAGAGGGCCGCATGGGCGCCGACGTCTCCCGCGAGGGCGTGCAGCGCGATTTGCTTCCGTTGATCGAGGGCACCACGGTGTCGACCAAGCATGGCACCGTTAAGACAGATCACATCCTGTTCATTGCATCGGGCGCGTTCCACCTTTCCAAACCTTCCGACTTATTGCCGGAACTGCAGGGCCGCTTGCCGATCCGCGTCGAGCTCAGGCCGCTCACGCGCGATGACTTAAAGCGCATCCTCACCGAGCCCGAGGCTTCGTTGATCAAGCAATATGTGGCACTGATCGCGACCGAGGACGTCAAGCTCGAATTTACCGAGGACTCCATCGATGCCATTGCGGATGTGGCGGTGCTGGTGAATTCGACCGTCGAGAATATCGGGGCCCGGCGCCTGCAAACGGTGATGGAACGCGTGCTTGACGACGTTTCGTTCGGCGCCCCCGACAAAGCCCATGACATCGTCAAAATCGACGGGGATTACGTCAGGAGCCGGGTCGCAGACCTCGCCAAGAATGCCGACTTGAGCCGGTTTATCCTCTGACGCCCGTTAACACCGGCGACTCGCTGCCTGCGTTGCCCACCAACCGCCGCGCGCCGGCGGCTGCGTCACTCAGCCAAACGCGCCTTGTGTGCGCGCGCCGACACCACTTGGCGCGGGTTTGCCCCAGGCCTGCCGAACGCCGCCCTGCCTGCGCCTCGCGGCCGGCGCGTGTTGCCGTTTCACGCCTTCTTGGAACCGACCGCGGATTGAAGCTGTCCTACCGCGGAGGTCTGCGGAACCGGACCACCTTTCTTTTTCTTGTTCCACTCGGCCTTGGGTTTTTTCTTCTCCTTGGTGCTTCTCAACTGACCTTTCGCCATGGCGAGCTCCTTACTTTCTGCCCTGCGACGGCCTTTACTATAGCGCGTCCAGGTCCGATTGAAATGCGGTTTGCGCGTCCTCCTACCCGTTCGGCTTGCGCACCCAGACATAAAGCGCGCCTTCGCCGCCATGACCGGTGTCGGCGACATCGAAACCGAGTACGTAGCGGCGAAACTCCGGCAGCGCCAGCCACATCGGCACTTGCCGGCGTAACACGCCGCGGCCGCTGGGCGAAGCATCGGCGACGCCCTTTCCGGTGATGATGAGCACGAATTTCGCACCATTGGCCTGGGAGCGATGGAGCAGCCTGCGCAGAGCGCCGTAAGCCTGCGTCTGGGTCATGCCGTGCAGATCGATACGCGCATCCACGCCCGTGTGGCCGCGGGCGAGCCGGTGCTTATCCTTTCGCACGATCGGGCTCAGCGCGGGCATCCGCACGGCGCGGTGGGCAGAGATCGCAACATGCGTTTCGGGGCGACCCGCCTCGGCGGCGGCCGGGTGGCGGACGCCGGTGCCGCGGCGCGCGTCGCTCACTGCCTTTTTGCCGAGCCGCAACGGTCGCACGGTTCGCACCACCAGCGACCACAACTGCTCTTCGTCGGCGGTCAGCGGGCGGCGGCCCGGCGCAGGGCGCAATCTGGCGACCGGCTTTCGGCCGCTCATCGGAGCAGCCGACGCGGATGTCCGCGCTCGAACTGAACCGAAATCGGTTCTGATTTCGGATCCTCATGGTCGCTGCCTGCGGTTCGCGCAGAGCCAGGCCGCCGCCCGGTGATGACCGGCCTGGCGGGCGGCAAGGGCATATGGCTACCGGCCGCAACTGGGTCGAGGTCGCGCGGCAGAAGCAGCGCAAACTGACCCTGTTGGCGGATCCGACCGGCGATCTGGCCCGCCTCGTCGCCGGCACCGAAATAAAGATCGGCGCGCGCCGGGCCGACAATGGCGGAACCGGTGTCCTGAGCAATCATGGTGCGGCGGAATGCAATGCTCGCGCTGGTGCCCGCCAGCGGCAGGTCCGACTCGATGAAGAACGGCGTGCCGTAGGCATGCAGCGCCTTGTCGACCGCAATCGAACGGCCGGCCGACAGCCGGATCCCCTGGGCGCCGAGCGGCTCGCCGTCATCGTTGAGCCCGACGATGCGGAAAAATACCATCGACCTGTTCTGCCGCCGCACGTCCTTGGCCTCATCCGGGTTGGCCTGCATCCATTCCCGGATCCGGTGCATCGACATTTCTTCGCGCGGGATGACGTTGCGATCGATCAGCACCCGCCCGACCGGCGTGTAGGGATAGCCGTTGTGCGCATCGTAGTTGATGCGCAGTGTGGTCCCATCTTCAAGCTTGACCCGCGCCGAGCCTTGGATCTGGATGAACAGCGCGTCGGTCGCGCTGCGCAGCCAACAGATTTCCAGGTGCTGGCCGTCGAGCGCCCCGTCTTCGATCTCGCCGCGATCGTAATAAGGGACGAGCTCACCCGCCGGGGTTCGCCGAAATGCGCGTCCGGTATTGGGAAAAGGCCCGCCCGGCTGGGTCGCCCCGGCAGCGATCAAGTCGGCGGGACGGCGATAGAGCGGAACCGTGAACTCGCGGGTCGGGAACCGGGAACCCTCGACAATGGGCTCGTAGTAGCCGGTCAGAAATCCTGCCGTGTCGCCGAGCTTGCGGATGCGAACTGGCAGAAAGTTGTCCTCGAAGAACTGCCGCGCTGCGGCGCGCGGCAGCTGTCCGATCTTTACGGCGCGAGCACAGACCTTGCGCAACGCGGTACGCACCGGCTTTCCGTCGTCCACGCCCTTCGATCGTACAATCGGGCGGCAGCTTGCCTGGAATGTCGCAAACGCGCTGGCCTGGTCATCGGCGCTCCAGCCGTCGAGCTCGTCCCAGCCGGTCGGCTCGAGCGCGGCGTCCGCGATGTGCAAAGGCCCGGGCGGCGAGGCCGCCTTCCCATGCGTCTTGTCGCTTGGCCTCGCGGCAGACGGCGTGGCGGCAAGGCCGGGCCGCGACGGGTTGGCATGGGCACCCGCGATCTCTGGCGTTGCAACCACCGACGCGACCACGGCCGACCACAGAGCTAAGCGAAACGGTCGCGTACACATGACGCACGCCTGATCAGGTGCCGCCTTCGGTGGCGATGAGATTCCAGTTTGGATCGCGGGACGTCACCTCCCTGGCGAAAGTCCAAACGTCGGTGACATTGGTGACCGCATCCGGACTGCCATCGATCACGTTACCGTTACGATTGCGAGTGACCGACACCAGCTGGGAGACAAAGCGCAGCGTGAGCTGCGCTACTTTGCCACGCAGTTCCGCATTGGTGAGCTCGGTCGAATCGATCGATATGAACCGGGTTTCGACGGTCTCGCTGCGCGCCTCCCGCTCGCGAATAACGGCATCGAATCCGTCATAGACCTCACGCGCCAGCAGGTTCTTCAGCGACCGCCGGTCGCCTGCCGCATAAGCCGTCACGATCATTTCGTAGGCCGCCCTGGCGCCGGCGATGAATTGCTTGACATCAAAATTCTTGTCTGCCGCCACGATGGCATCGAGCCCCCTGGCCACCGGCGAGCCCGCAGCCGCAAACCCCGCGTAGCGGTCCGGGGGCTCGCCGGCCTCGGCCGGTCGGGCGGGCTCGCTTGCGCGTTGGGGAAGAGGGACTACCTTTTCGCCAGAGGACTTTCGCACCGCGTCCGGGGCCGAAAATGGGTCATAGGGCGGCCGCTCGCGCCCGGTTCGCTGACCGAGCACGCTGCGCAGCTTTAGGAATATCAATACTGCGACCGCCAGTAAGAGTATGGTGGTTGTGTCGAACACGTCTCATGCTTCCTGGGCAGCTGCACCGCATCGACCGGTGCTCGTGAAATTGGAATTTTGTCCTAGTCTCTCCTTGCTGCCAATAGGCTATATTGGGAATCCACGATGCGATTCCAGACCTGAAACTTTACCCGCCCAACCAGGCTTTTGTATGCAGTACAACTTTAGACCATCGAGACCTGTACGCCAACTCGATGTCGCCGCCTTGCGCAAGCGCAAACATCGCGACCGCGTCGAGATCGGTGCCATGATCCAGGGAGTTCGGACCGATGCGTCTCATTAAGGTGGTTGCCATCGGGTTACTAGCCTGGCCCGCGGCAGAAATTGTGGCATTCATCTTCGTCGCGACCGTGACGGGCTTTGCCAATGCGGTAGTCCTAGTCTTGCTAATGTCCTTGGCCGGGCTGTTCGTTGTGCGGCATTTTGGCGGGCAGGTGGCTCGGGTTCGGACCGCCGCGGGCAGCGGGATCGCCGCGTGGGGCGGCGCCGCGCCCAGCATCGGCGGACTTCTTCTCTTAATTCCCGGCTTTATCACCAGCGTGCTGGGCATCATAATCTTACTTCCGATTTCTCGCAGATGGTTGCTGGCCGGGTGTCGGCGCATGGTGGCGGCCGGCCGGCCGGCGGCCGATCCGATGACGATTGATCTTGCACCCGATGAGTGGCGCTCCTTGCCTGGTCGGAAATTACCCTCGCCGGGCGGCCCACCCACAAACTAACAATCAACAGCACCTGTTCCTTAAGCGATTCTGTTTAATCGACCTTGCGGCGTGGTGCGGTCGGCAAACTTTAAAAAAATTGATGAGACCAGCGTCCTTGTTCCGCTTTGCCGCTTGTGATAGCCACACCCGCAAACACTTGAAGCGGGTGCTGTAGTCGGCGGAGAGACATCATGACGACAACGAACGGCGGTGACGGTCCAGCGCCCGACGCAACCCAGGACGCGGCCCCCAGCATCAGCGTCCTGGTGCAATATTCCAAGGACTTTTCGTTTGAAAATCCCAATGCGCCGCAGTCGCTTATGCAGCCGCAGCAGCAGCCGCAGATCGGCATTCAGATCAACGTCAATCCCCGCCAGATGTCGAACACAGATTTCGAGGTCGAGCTGAAACTGGAAGGAAAGGCCGAGCACAGCGGCAACGTCGTGTTCGCTTTCGACCTTAATTATGCCGGCGTGTTTCGGCTGATGAACATCCCGCAGGAAAATCTCGGTCCGCTGTTGATGATCGAGTGCCCGCGCTTGTTGTTCCCGTTTGCGCGGGAAATCATCTCAAGCGCCATTTCCAACGGCGGGTTCCCGCCGCTGTTGTTGAATCCCGTCGATTTTGTCGGGCTCTACCAGCGGCGGCTGGCGGAAATGCAGGCCGCGCAGCCGGCTACCCAAGCCTGACCAGCGTCTTGAGGTTGCGCATGTCGTTTTCAATGTCGACGTCATCGATACCGGTGTTCGAGATCGGTCTTTCGGCGCTCTCGGGGGTTCTCGACAAGGCTGCCGCCTACGCCGCCGCCAAGAAGATCGACCCTTCGGTGCTGCTTCAGTCAAGGCTCTATCCTGACATGTTTCCGCTGGTCAGACAGGTGCAGATCGCAGCGGATCAGGCCAAGAACGGCATCTCGCGCCTCGCCGGCGTGGAGGCCCCCCGTTATGAAGACAACGAGACGACAATCGATCAGCTAAGGGATCGCCTGGCGAGAACGCTGTCCTACCTGAAGTCGATCGATCAAAAAAAGATCGACGGGGCCGCTGACCATGACATCACGTTCCCGCTCGGCCCGAGCAACAAAGGCCACATGAAGGGTGGCGACTATCTCAACCATTTCGTATTGCCGAACTTCTATTTTCATCTCTCGGCCGCCTACGCGATCCTGCGTCATTGCGGCGTAGACATTGGCAAGCGCGACTTCCTGGGCGCTATCCCGATGAAGATGACCTAGCCCGACGCCTGGGCGCGGTTACCCGCGCACGTAGTCATTCCAAATCGCCAGCGCCCCCAGCTGCGCAACGAGTGCGCTGTGGGCAACGCGTTCGGCCTCGGTTATTCGCCGAGCCAGCGGAACCGGACGGACCTTTGGCGACATGGCAAAACCAGTCACCACGATCGCGGACGCCGGCATCGCAACCAATCCGAGCTGAGCCTGCCGGGCATCGACGAGCTCGACATACACTTGCGCCAGCAATTCGGCATCGAGCAGCGCGCCGTGCTTGGTGCGATGGCCGTTGTCGATTCCGAAGCGGCTGCAAAGATCGTCCAACCGGTTCGGGCTGCCAGGATATTTGCGGCGCGCCAGCAGCAGCGTGTCAACCAGGCGCTCGCGCGCAATCACCGCCTGGTTGGCGCGTTCCAGCTCGGCGTTGAGGAAGGCGAGATCGAACGCCGCGTTATGGGCGACCAAAGCGGCGCTGCCGATAAAATCAACGAGATCGGCCGCGATGTCTGCAAAGACCGGCTGGACCCTGAGGAAATCGCTGGAAAGGCCATGTATGGCGAACACCTCCGGCGGGATGTCCCGCTGCGGATTGAGGTAGCGGTGGAACGTGTGACCGGTGGGAAACCGGTTGAGGAGCTCGACGCAGCCGATCTCGACCAGCCGGTGGCCCTGATACGGATCAAGGCCAGTGGTTTCGGTATCGAATACCACTTCGCGCATCAATTGCTCTCTCGCCCGTCAATTGCTGTCATCGCACGCGCCGAATCGGCAGCGTCGGCGCCGTTTGCAGGATGGCATGGACCTGCTGGCGCGCGAAATCGAAACCTTGAGAGGTATCCACTACGAAATCGGAGCGGCGGCGTTTTTCCGCATCGGGCATCTGTTTGGCAAGCAGGGCCTGGAATTTCTCCTCCGTCATGCCGCTGCGCAGCAAGACGCGGGCACGCTGCACCGCGACCGGCGCGCTCACCACGACGACCGCGTCGACGCGGCGGTCGGACCCGGTTTCAAACAGCAGCGGAATGTCAAGCACCGCGACCGGCGCACCGGCACGCTCAGCCTGGTCGAGAAACCGGGCTTGTTCGCGTCTCACCAGCGGATGGATGATTCCTTCCAGACGCCGCAGCGCCTCGGGATCATCGAGCACGCGCTTGGTCAGCTTGTCGCGGTCGATTCCCTGCGCCGTACCGACCCCGGGGAATTGTGCCTCGATGAGCGGTGCCGCCTCGCCCGCGTAGAGCCGGTGCACCGTCAAATCAGCATCGTGAACGGGTACGCCGGCGTCCGCAAAAAAACGCGCCGTTGTCGATTTGCCCATGCCGAGAGAGCCGGTCAGACCTATGACCACCATGTTGTCCTCCTGGCCGCGTCACCCGGCCAGGCTGCCGTTTCGCCTGAGAAAATCGAGCAGCTTGAGCAGAGGCAGTCCAAGAATGGTGAAATGATCACCGTCGATCCGGTCGAACAGATGAATGCCGATCTTTTCCAGCTGATAGGCACCGACGCAGTCCAGCACCGCCTGACCCGCCGCATCAAGATAACGGTCAAGAAATGAACCGGAAAAACTGCGAACCGCGAGACTCGCCGTATCGGCTGCATCGAACAGGACATTGCCGTCGCGCGCCACTGCCACCGCGGAATGCAGATGATGGGTCTTGCCGGCCAGCGCCATCAGCTGCTCACGGGCCCCGGCCCGGTCGCGAGGCTTGTCGAAGCGCCGCTCTTCGAACGCAAGCGTCTGGTCCGCACCAACGACCATACGGTCGCGCCAAAGCCTGGATGCCGCTGTCGCCTTGGCGCGGGCCAGCAGGGCGGCCGCTTCAGCCGGGCGCAGATGACCCGCGGCAGCTTCGGCGGCGCGCTCATCCAAATCCGGAATGCACACTTCAACCGGAATGCCCGCAGCTTGCAGCATGGCGCGACGCGACACGCTGCGGGAGGCCAGCACAAGCGGCCGATCATCCTGCCACAGCGACATCATCCCTCCGCCCGCAGCCGCCGTCGTTCGCTGAGCAGCGCCATGATGGCGGCAGCGGTTTCCTCGATTGATCGTCTGGTGACGTCGATCAACGGCCAATTGTGCCTGCCGCACAGGCGCCGCGAAAACGCGATCTCCTCGGCAACCGCCTGCCGGTCGACATACTGATCATTGGCGAGACGCGTTCGCAGGCCGAGCAGACGATTTTCCCGCATCTGCACGATCCGCTCCGGACTCGCAAACAAGCCGATGACCAGCGGATGTCGAATTGATTCGAGTTGCGGCGGCACAGGCACGCCGAGCACCAACGGAACGTTGGCGGCTTTTACGCCACGATTGGCGAGATAGATCGACGTTGGGGTTTTCGACGTGCGTGACACGCCGAGAAGCACGACGTCGGCCTCCTCGAGTTCATCGACATGCTGGCCGTCGTCGTGCAACATGGTGTAGTTGAGGGCATCGATCCGCTTGAAATACTCTGCGTTGAGGATGTGCTGAGCGCCCACCTGGTAGATCGATTCCGCCCCCAAATAGGCCTGGAACAGCCGCAACACCGGTCCGAGGATCGATAAGCACGGCAGCCCGAGGTCCCGGCACTTGTCTTCCAGCCGGGTGATCAGCGTCTGATCGAGCAGGGTATAAAGCACCACACCGGGCGATTCCTCAATCTCGGTCAGCACGCGATCAAGTTGTTTGTTGGTACGCACTGCCGGGTAGACATGCTCCACCGGCGACGCGTTGTTGTATTGCGCGGAAGCCGCCCGTGCGACCGTGATCAACGTCTCGCCGGTAGAGTCCGAGATAAGGTGAAGATGAAAGAAGCTCGAATCGTGCGACGACATTGACCTAGTTCATTGAACTTCTGTGGATTATGGAGGAGAAAGCCACGTCTTGGGCGCAACGGCAAGAGAGGGGCGCGGGCTGGCGCTCGCGATGTCCACATGGCCACAGCCGCGCATGCGCGCACAGCGGCCACTTCTTGCGCCGTTGAGATATCTGCGGGTAACCTCGGCCGGGCTCCGGTCGTCTCCGTAAGCCCTTGGAGTGCTTTGAGAATATCTTCATAACCGACGGCCCGGCGCGGCGCCGCAAGGCAACGCCGCTGTGGACAAACCCGACACCGAACCTGAAGATCATTTCGTGAGCCAAATCCACTACCAATCAAAAAAGCCAAACCAGACTCAAGTTTTAATTGAATGGAACAATCGCGGATGAGTTGTTCGCCGGCCTATTGTGGGATCCTGGACGTGCTTGCCAACCACATGGCAGCGCCGGCGCCAGTTTGGCTGATGCGGCAGGCCGGCCGGTATCTGCCGGAATACCGGCAGCTTCGCGCCAGAGCCGGGTCGTTTCTCGACCTCTGCTTCACGCCGCAACTCGCCGCCGAAGTCACGCTGCAGCCGATCCGGCGATTCGGCTTTGATGCCGCAATTTTGTTCTCCGATATTCTCGTGGTTCCCTATGCACTGGGACAACAGCTGACGTTCGAGTCGGGCGAGGGGCCGCGCCTGTCGCCGACGATCACGTCGGCTGCGGCAATGCGCAAGCTTGCTGCCGGCCTGGACATGAATCTGCTGGCCCCGGTATTTGAAACCATCGCGAGGGTCAGGGCAGAGCTGCCGCGCCAGGTCGCACTGCTTGGCTTTTGTGGGGCGCCGTGGACGGTGG
>JASHRR010001449.1 GCA_030037185.1 Xanthobacteraceae bacterium
GTTGGGAGCACGCCACATGCTGTAGTAGGGCACGGTTGGAGGCACAGCGGTATCGCATCCGTCGTTGCTCGGCGGGCCCAGAGGTGCCAGATGCATTTGCGATGCTCCTTTCTGCGTCAAGCCGCATAGAACGGTCAGCGATGCCGGCGGTCGATCCAAACTAGAACAAGGCCGAGCAGGGCCAGGATCCCGCCGGCGGTGGGCACAAGCGCATAGCCCAAACCCGACGCTATGATCGCTCCACCCACCGCGGCGCCGAGTGCGTTGCCGAGATTGAACGCTCCGATATTGATCGAGGAAGCTAACGCCGGGGCGTCCTCAGCCGCCTGCATCACGCGTGTCTGCACCGGTGACACGATGGCGAAGGCTACGGCGCCCCACAGCAGCAAGCCTAAAGCCGCCCCGGCTGGATTCACTAGCAAAAACGGCATGACGAACATGATTGCTGACAACGTAGCAAGAAAGATCGCCGTCGCGCCGTCGAGCGACCAGGCGGCAAGCGGGCCTCCCAACCAGTTACCGATCGTGAAGCCAAAGCCAATCAGCACGAGCGCGACGGTGACCATTGCCCCCGACGCACCGTTCCGTGGTGCCGATGCCGAAAGCACCGATTGCCAAGGCCGGAAGCGCCCACGCGGGGCTGGAGCGTCCAGCGGCAAAGGATTGATTGGCTTCCGCCTCTGCGGTCATCTTGCTCACAGCTTGAGGCGCCACAGCTCAAACCGCTCCTGTCCGGGTTTTACCCCACTGGCGAAGTGCTGGTTGAGATTGCTTGAGGAAAAGACCAGGTCGCCACCGGGCTCGATTGTCGGCGTGTCCGGCCAATGGATCCCACTATCCGACGCCACGAGCGCCATCGTTTTCGTGCGCGGGTCGTACTTGACGATGCCGCCGCGCGTGACGTCGGTGATGTAGAGATCGCCGCCCGCGTTGGTCAGGATGCCGTCGGTGTTCCCGCCAACGTCGCCGAGGTCAACGACTGCCGTCGAGATCCCCACGCTGCTGCTGGCCCGGGCGTCGCACAGGATTTCGGCGGGCGCCGAGAATGCGTTTCGGCCGGTAGTGACGGTCCAGTATAGTGTATTTCCGTCGGGCGAAAGCGCGATACCGTTAATACCCAGGATCATTGGATTGCCTGGCCACACCTCCGCGCCGTGGGATATGACCTTGACCCCCGGCTGCGCGCAGACGGCCGGATGCCCGGCCAACACCCGCCTTGCGCTGCCGGCGGCGAAGTCGACGATGATGATGCCAGCCTTTGGTTCGCCTTGCCATTCCTTTCTTCCAAGAACGGATGCACAGCTGAGCTTTTTTCAAAAAAGTCCTCAATCGCGTGTTCCACGCCATCGCCTCATTACGGACCGCGCGCTCTTGCTGAACGGAACGCGCGCATGCTCAGCAGCCGGTGCATGAAATCGACCGGGACTAGCGAGAGAGCGAGCGCCATCAACAGCAAGGCGCCTGCAATGACGTCTTGGACACTGAGACGCTCGCGCAAAATGATGAGCGATGATGCGAGACCGAAAAAAATCGATCCGTAAGAGGTCAGCGCGACAACGGTGCCTACGTTGAGGACACGCAGAGCGACGCTCTGCAGTAGCTGTCCTCCAAGCGACAAGAACAACACAAGTTCAAGGTCAAACCAGACGATGGTTTGGGGATCGAAATGATGAAGAGGCACGAGACCGGCGTAGAGCCTATTGAGCCACCATCCAATTAGCGCAAGAAGTATACTGCCCAAAGTCCCGAATATTCCAGCAACGAACAGCGCCGGATATGATCGGTCCAATTGCCGTATGCCGATTGTCAGCAACGCCCAAGCGAAAATAAATCCGAGGATCATAAGATCGCCGATGGGCGTGGCTCCGCTAGTCGTACTCGATAGGGTCAACACCGCCGCGCCGACGATTCCTATGAGGATCGCCACCATACGTATCGGCGCCAGCCTTTCCTTCAAAAATATCACGGCCAGTGTCGCTGCGAGGGCGGGAAAGAGGCTGAGCAGCAAGACAGCATGTGATGCGCTCGTTGCGCTAGCTCCTAGTGCCGACATGGCATTGGTGCCAGGGCCATAGGTCAGGCCGCAAAGCAGGAATAAGCTCGCATCTTTCAAGGTCAGATACGGCAGCTTCTTGGGCTTTGTGGCAATCGCCAGAATGATGAAAAGCGGCAATGTCCATAAGCCGCGCGCCACAAACAGACCGACGGCGTCAAAACCGGATGGGCTTTCGGGCGAATAAAGGACCTTTGACGCGACGGCATTCAGCCCGAAGAACACCGCCGAGACCAGAGCAGCCACGAGGCCCAGAAGCCGGCCACTCGTTTGTCCACGGTCTTTCGAAGACATTAGCGTTTTCGCCATTTCATAATCCTACCGGCAAAGGAGGACAATGCACCTCGATGCCTGTTTCCACCGTCATGGCATCAGTGCATTTTTTGCAAGATCGATGACGTCATCGACGCGGCCGTTGAGAATGGCCTTGACGGAATAGAGCGCCATGCCGAGCGCCTGACTGGGCTCTATCTTCGGCGGCATGACCAGCTCGCTTCTGGGCACGACGACATCGAGCAACGCGGGTCCCGTCGCCGAAAGCCATGCGGACACGGCCTCGTCGACGGAATCGGATTTCTCGACGCGGCGTCCCCACATACCGATCGCCTCGGCGACCGCGGCGAAATTAGGATTTTGCAGGTTGGTATAGGCGTCGAGGAGGCCTTCCACCTTCTGTTCGAGCTCGACGAAACCGAGCGATCCGTTATTGAAAACGACGACCTTGATCGGGAGCTTCTCTTGGACGGTGGTGAGAAGGTCGCCCAACAGCATCGCAAGTCCCCCGTCGCCGGAGAACGAGATGACCTGGCGTCCGGGATAGGCCGCTTGTGCGCCGAGCGCCTGCGGCATGGCATTGGCCATGGTGCCGTGACTAAGGCTAACGATGGTGCGGTTTGCCCCGGTCGAGGGTATGTGACGCAAGCACCAAACCATCGGCGATCCGCCGTCCGCGGTATAGATGGCGTCGGAAGCGGCATGCGCTGCGATCGTCTCGGCGACATATTGCGGATGAATCACCGCTTGGCCCGCGACGGCGCGCCGATCGAGCTTCGCCTCGGCGTTGCGCGCGTCGTTCACAGCGGCGTCGAGGAAGCTACGATCTGTCCGCTCTCTAATCCTGGGCAGCAGCGCATCGAGCGTCGGGCCGATATCGCCGACAGCGGCGACATTGATCGGATGACGGCGACCGAGATGCGCACCGTCAATGTCGACCTGAACGATCGTCGCGCGTTCGGGATAAAATTGTCGCCAGGCGAAATCGCAGCCAAGCAACAACAACGTGTCGCAGTGCGTCAGAGCGTGATAACCGCCCTTGGTGCCGAACACACCGGTCATGCCCACGTCGTATGGATTGTTGTGGGCGAGAAAGTCTTTCGCGCGCGAGGTGCGGGCGACAGGCGCCTTCAGTCGTTCGGCGAGTGCAATGACCTGATCGTGCGCATCGGCGCAGCCCGAGCCCCCATAGATTGTGATTCGGTGGCCGTCATTAAGCGCATTGGCGATCCGATCGAGCTCGCTATCACTTGGCCGAATGACCGGCGCAGCGCGGTGCACGACAAAATCCGGCTCGTCCGGCGCTTGCGCACGTGAGACATCGACCGGCACAATGAGCACGGCCACACCTTTGCGCGAGAGGGCGGCCTGCGCCGCCATCGCGGTCATCCGCCGCGCCTGCGCCGCCGTCCTTATCTCTTCGCAGAAAACCGTGCCGGCGCTATAAACAGCCCTGAAGTCGACCTCTTGAGGAAACTCAAAGCCAAGCTCATCCCGCGTGATCTGGCTGGCGATCAATACCACTGGTGCGCGATTGCGGTTGCTCTCCCATACCCCGTTGATGAAGTGAAGGCTGCCGGGCCCGCAAGACCCGGCGCACAGCGCGAGTTCGCCTGTCAACAACGCATCCGCCCCGGCGGCCATCGCACCCGCCTCCTCATGACGAACATGTATCCAGCGCAAATCGGAACGACGGACCGCATCTGTGAAATAATTCAACGTATCACCCGGAACGCCATAGCAGCGTTTGGCGCCCGCCTCGGCGAACACCTCGACCATCACGTCTGCCACTCGTGCCATGGTGTGTCCTTTCTTTTTGGAGATCCGCTTCTCGGCGCGTCACCAAGCGCGCTTGCGCGATTATCTCTCAGATGCGAGTGTTCGGGCTGTTCTGAAGCGCCCGCCCAAGTAGCGCTTCCACTACGGGATCGTCGGCAACTTCAGCCTGTACAGCGTGATCGGCCACCGCACCTGGGACTCACCACCGTGAAAAACCGGCGCACGGTCAAGCTGCGGAACAGGAAGGAGGATCCGGTTTTGATCGTCGATTGTCGGCGCATCTACCCAATGCAATCGCGGATCTTGCACGATTAGCGTGATGCTTCCGTCGGGTGCTCGGCGCTTTAGCGAATTGGTTGATAGCTCGGTGAAGTAGAGGCTGCCGTCGGCGGCCATTACTGTGCCACCGACTGGCGGAAGGTCGGCCCAGGGATCGACTTTCGCGGTAAGCGTTTCGGCTGGCGCCGAGAAATCGTCGAGCCACTGGGTCGCGATCCGGGACCACGGACCTTCGAGCGTACCGAAGTAGAACCATTCCCCGTCCGGCGAGACCTCCATGGGATCGGTGTTGACGCGAACCGGCTTGCCATCAGGTCCATTGAGGATTGCACCATCGAGGATGATCGGCCGATCCTCGCGTGCTGTCGTAGCGGGAATATTCTCCAGCACGCGCCGCATTTCACCGGTCGTGAGATTCACGACAATGATGCCCGGACGTCCGGCATCAGTGAGGTAGGCGAAATCGCCATGGAAACGGACATCGTCCACGTAGCTGCCTGGCAAGGCGATCTTTGGTCCGAAGGGGAGAATCCGTGCGACCCGTCCTGCCGTAAGATCGATTTGCACGAGCTTTGCTCCACCTGGGAGAGGATCGCCGCCGAATTGCGGAGAGCCGGTATCTACCGCCCAGAGCGCACCTTTTTCGTCAAGGTGCAGCGCGTTGATGTCGACGAAAGCCTCAGATGGGTCCGCACCTTCACGCCATGCGTTCCACAGTTCATCCGGGTAAGGTTGAGGTTCGCCTTTGGCGTTGAGCAGGGCCACCGAGGGTCCATGCGATCCGCTCCAGCG
>JASHRR010001450.1 GCA_030037185.1 Xanthobacteraceae bacterium
TTCCTTATTTCGATGCTGCCCGCCAGCAGACCGACGACGTCGATGTGAGTGATTGGAGCAACTGGGTCGTGGTGCCGATCTCGGTCATCGCGTCGTTCGCGTTGCCAGTACTCGGGGTGCTGCTCTGGCGACGTGGTCGCCGGCGCGAGGCCATGCTGCCGGCCCTGCTGTTTCTCACGCTCATCGGCAACGCGGCGATCTGCGGTGTTGTGTCGAGCTCCAACGACCGGTTCCAGGCTCGGCTGGTCTGGCTCGCAGCGCTCACGGCCGGCCTTGCAGTGCGTGTCAGATCAATCTGATCTGACGCGACTTGCTCGCCCGGCCGCCTTTGGCCGGAGAGACCCTTCGCGTCGCAAGTCTCCACCTCGAACTTGGCAGTTTCACCGGCGCGAGCACCGGCAAGTTCGACCAGCCATTGGCCACGGCCACCCACGTTTCGAGCTGTGCTTCTGCAATCGCCACGCCAACCTCGTCAGGTCAGAAACCTCACAAGATCGGCTTCCGCGTCTCGCGCGCGGTCGCGCCCGCGCTGCCAACAAGTCCGAGCTTCTCCCGGTCTACCTCCAGCATGTCGGTCGCTGCCCGCGGCTGCGTGTACTTGGCGCGGATGCGGACTGTCTCGACCCCGCGGAACAGCACCTTCCGTAATTGGTCTATAGACTGCGTGCTAATCTCCATTGTCTTTTGGAGGAACACCATGGTCGGCAGCTTGCTCGCCCACTTCCGAAGGCTCCAGGCGGGCAGCTTCGGCGACGGGTACGCACCCACGCCGATGCTCACCGCGCGCACGTCCCTTCGGGCGAAGCCGAGCGACTCGCTTGCGTCCACGATGGCGTTTTTGCCTGGCAAGAACGGCGATCCTGGCCGGTCGGGAGAGGACTGAAGCTGTCTTGTGGCTTGTGCGCGCTGGCGCGCCGTCGCGCGATTTGCCCCCGAGCTTCGGCAAGTGGTCCTCGGTGTGGAAACGCTTCCGGCGATGGGCGCTCAAAGGCGTATTTGAGCGGTTTTTTGCGGCCTTGTCAGAAGATGCCGATTTAGAATACGCGCTCATCGACGGCACGATCGCTAAGGTTCACCGGCACGGCACCGGCGCAAAAGGGGGACTCAACATCAGGCTATCGGCAAATCGCGCGGCGGGCTGACAACCAAGATCGTCGCTTTCGTCGACGCGCTGGGCAACCTGGCGCGCTTGGTCCTGCTGCCCGGCCAACGTCACGACAGCGTTGGTGTCGAACCGCTGATCACGGGCATGATTTCGAGGCTCTCATCGCCGATCAAGGAGCGAGGCGCTGTTGCTGTGATCCCGGCCAGTTCGGATCGCACAACGCCCATTCCCCACGACGTAGAAATGTATGAGTGGTGACACTTGGTCGAGAACTTCTTCCAGCGGATCAAGGAGTTCCGACGTATCGCCACCCGTTACGACAAAACAGCTGCCGGCTTCGCAGCCGCCATCTATCTCGTCGGGGCGTTGCTTGCCCTTCGATGAATATCTACAGACCCTAGAACAGCACGCCAAGCAGCGGCGAGGCCCGCCGAGCCTGCCGATACGAGCGCCGCAAAGGGCCGCGCGCGCATAGCGCGTGCTTGAGCGGCAGATCGTCGATGTGGAAATGATCGGCTGGTACATGGAGACCGCGGGGAATTGAAGTTTAAGTTTTGTTTTCACCCAGGCTGGCTTAAGGGATCCAGGCGAGTTCCTTCTCCTTCTTGCCGGCACGGGCGAACACATCAAGCGCCGCATTCACGGCGGCCCCGTCCTCGAACGCGTAGCCCTCCTGTCGGATCACGGTTTCGAACGCTCTGAGCGCGTCAGCCATGTCAGCCTCGGAAAAGGCGCCCATCGTTCCCCAACGCCACATCTTCCCGGCCATCTTGCCCTGTCCGCCGGAGATCACGACGCCGTGCTCGTCGCGCAATTTCGCCAAGATTGTCCCGTTATCCAGGCCGCGCGGCGTCAGAATGCCGGTAACGGTGACCGAATGCGCGCCATCGCGAGAGAAGACCTCCATCCCGAGCGCCTTGACGGCTTGTTGCAGCGCGTCACTGTAGCGCGCGTGACGGGCCCACACGTTGCAGCCACCTTCCCTTTCGTAGAGATCGATTGCGACGTCGAGTGCAAAGGTGACTGAGACCGGAGGCGTCCATGGCGGCTCGCCCTTGTCAAGGAACTCTTTGTGCTTCTGTAGATCGAAGTAAAAGCGCGGCGCCTTGTTTGCTTTGATCTTCTCCCAGGCGCGTGCACTCACCGCGACCATGGCGAGTCCCGGTGGGCACGCAAGCGCTTTTTGCGACGCAGCACAGACGATATCGAGCCGCCATTCGTCCATCTTGAATTCGCTTGCGCCCAAGCCGCTCACCGAGTCGACAACGACGTAGGCCGGATGATCTCCGATCGCTCGCGACATCACACCCAAATCGATTTGCACGCCGGTGGACGTCTCGTTGTGCGTCAATAGGATGCCGGTGATCTTTTTTTCGCGATCGGCCCGCAGCCGCGCAGCCAAGGCCTCGGCGTCGACCCCGGCGCCCAAGGGCGTTTCGAGCATCTCGACGGTGCAACCCCAGGTCTTCGCGATCGCGGCGATTCGCTCGCCGAAGACGCCGGTCGGGCATGCGAGGAGCGTGTCGCCGGGACCGAACATGTTGGTTACCGCGGCTTCGAGGCCGCCCGTTCCCGACGCCCCCATCAACAGCACATCGCCGTTCGTGGCAAAGATCGGCTTCATGCGATCCGCGATACGATGGAGCAGGCGGGCGTATTCGGGGCCGCGATGATTGATCAGCGGCTTCGCCATCGCGGCCAGCACTGGCTCGGAAACTGCAACGGGGCCGGGGATGAACAGCAGGCTCTTTGGCATAAGTACAGATTTCCGGTGGAAGCGCACGCATGACGCGATTGATCTGTGATGAAGCCTCTAGCTCATCTGTGAACTGATTGCTACATGCAGCGACGCGCATATGCCGGGCGCGTTGGCGCTTACGGTGTTGCACGCTCGGCCCACGGCCTCATCGCAGCGGTCGCGGATGACGATGGCAGGCTCTACTTCCCCGGCGGAGGTGCGCTACCAGGAGAGTCGGCCGCGTCTGCACTCGAGCACGAAACTTGAGAGGAGTGCGGCTGGACGGTTGCCGTCGGAGACTTACTCGGCCGCGCTTTCCAACTCATTGACACCCGGGGCGAGGGCAGCTTTCTTCTGGAGGCCCGCTACTTCCGGCTATCCGTCCTGTTAGCGGACCGCGCACCCGGGTCGTGTGGCTTCCCGCCAAGACCTGCGCAGAGCGGATGCATCGCGCCTGTGATCGCTGGTTGGCCGATCACCGGCTCACCGCGACTTCTAGGCGTTCCGCCAATCGAGGCGTTGATCCTTCCGTATACGGCCTCCGACCCGGGCGGAAACTATCGAGGGGCAAGCTGCCGTCCACGCCGATGGGGCACAACGGGCGAATTTTACCCAAGGCGGTCATAGGCCTCGCACTGGCGCAACAATCAATATCTCCGCGCGGACATCAGCTGCATCAACGAGGTTCTGCGTGCCAGGAGGCAACCTGGTGCCGAACC
Organism: Xanthobacteraceae bacterium; assembly: GCA_030037185.1. Next base: position 3,563 of record JASHRR010001450.1, read on the forward strand.
AGGCTCGACGACCGGCGGAGGGGTGGTCCGCGAGGCGGCCGCTCGGCGTTCGGGCGAGGCCGGGCCGGATCAGCCGCAGCCGTCTGATCGCCGCCGATCGTCGCGTCGTCATCAAGGCCGGGGTGGTCCGCCATCGAGGACGCGCCTTCCGTTCGCCGCCGCTGTCGGCCCACGTCGCCTACCTCGAGGCGATGGCGTCACCCGGCACGGCAAGAAGGGCCGCCTGTTCGGCGCCGCCGAGGATGCGCCGATGCCATCGCCTTCGCGAAATGCGGCGTCAATGACCGGCATCATTTCCACCCGGAACCTGGTCGGCGAGATGGAGAGCGATCCCCGCACCAGGCTGGACTGCGTCGGCATCGCCCATTGGAATACCGACAACCCGCATGTGCATCTGCTGGTGCGCGTCATCGCGGATGACGGTTCCAATCGCGTCATCTCGCGTGATTACATCAGCCACGGCCTGCTCTCGCGGGCTGCGGACCTGGCCTCGGCCGAGCTCGGCCCCAAGCCCGAGGATGAAATCCACAACGCTCTCGAGCGGGAGGTGGACGCAGAGCGATGGACGCGCGTTCCGAATGGAGGCGGATGACATCAGCTTCATCGACCTCTGGCCGTCTCGCAGCGCTAGCGATTGACCGCAGCCTGTCCTTCGCGACGATTGCGAAGCCGGATTGTCAGATCCTGCAGCGGGATGAGCAACTGCCTGAGCTGGTCGAGTGAGGGTTGATCTACAAGCCGGCCCTCGGGATCGAACTATCATTCGCGGAGGCGATGTCCACGTGAGGTGTATTGACGGGAACTAGGTTAAGCGACACGCAGACGTGGCGAAAGTGAAACTGGCCGCGCGCGGTGCCGAGTGGGCTCACGAACGCACCGAGCAGGGCTTGCCATTGGCAGGCGGATCGGCGGACGCGACAACCATTCGAGCGCATTCTTCAACACGCCGGGTATCCGGCACCGCAAAGATGAGTGCCTCAGCCGCAGCAATCTCGCGGCGGAACCTTTGCACGGCCGTGGGCAACCCCTGCTGTTCGACGTCGCTGGTGTAGTAGGACGGCAGCTCGATGAGGCTCGCGATGGCGAAGCTCATCTCCCCGCAGAAGCGAAGTCACCGCCGCAACGCCGCGGAATTGTAGTATTGGGCTCGCAGGTTGCCCGACACGCCCACCAGCCGGATCGGCGGTGCCAATGCGCTCAGGGCTTGTTGCCTCGTATGGTCGGCGTGCGTGTCCGCACAGCGCCACATACCCTGTTCAGACCCTCGAAATCTCGAAAACCGAAGGGTGGAAAATCTCTTCCGCGCTGAGCGTTCGCGTTGCCAAGCCTTGTTCGAACGAGTATCGCGCCAGGGTCTCAATGTCCTTCGCATTCTCAGCAATACCGTAGCGCCAGAAGTCCTCGCCCATGAGTCGGACCGCATCCTCGACGCCGACCTCCGGCCACGGCAGCGTCACCTTGGTGGCCGACATTTCCTGCATTTCGGCGATCGCGATCTTCTTGGCCTGGCAGAAGGCCTTGTACACCGTCGCCGGCAGCCACGGGTATCGCTCCGCGAGGCTCTTCCTCACGCCGACCAGGTGCATGATCGGGAAGATGCCGGAGCGTTTGTAATATGCCATCTCGGCCTCCCGATAATTCGGGAACATCAGGCCGACGTGCGGCGCGCGATTGACGTAGCATGACAGCTCGCGGGCGCTGAACACTGCATCGAGCTCGCCCTCAGTAAGCATCCGGCTCAGGGTTTTGCCGGCCGGGATCGGCGCAAGGTCGATGGAGCCGCCGAGCTGCAACGGCGTGCGCTCGTCGCGGCCGGGCTCCTCTTGGCCGCCCGTGCGCCAGTGAATGTCGGACGGATCGACCCCGCACTCTTCCTTGAAGATGCCGCGCATCCACACATTGGCGGTCTGCTGATATTCGGGCAGCCCGACAAGCTTACCCTTGAGATCGGCGGGACCACGCAGGTTGCGGTCGGTTCTGACATAGATCGCCGAATGGCGGAAATGGCGCGACACGAAGGCTGGAATCGCCACGTAGCCACAGGCGTTGCGCGAGGTGGCCATGAGGTAGCTGTTGAACGACAGCTCGGCCACATCGAAATCCTGGTAACGGAACGCGCGGAAGAACAATTCCTCGGGATCGAGCGCGAGATAGGTCACCTCACATCCGTCGACGCGCACCCGCCCATCCTTGATGGGACGGGTACGGTCGTACTCCGCACAGGCAATTGTGATCGGAACGAGCTTCGACATGAGCGCCCTGCAATTGCAGTGACATTTCAGGTTAACGGCACGCGGACCGGTGTCAATCGTCGCTCAAGTGCCGCGGGTTTGCTCCGAGGCCGGCATCTGGAGGCGCAGCGTGACCTCGCGCCGCTCCTGCGCAGAGCGCAGAAGCGCAAGAACGGCCTCGACGGACGCCCTTCCCCATCTCGCGTCGTGTATGCACCGGCGATTTTCCCGGATGGTCATCCACAGCGCGTCGAGCGCGTCGCCCTGGCCAGGCCTGCCGGGTCCCGTCGGCACGGTGAGCTGACGCGTCCCTTCGATGCCGTGGAGCGTCACGCCGTTGGGGGAGAGCCGCAAGTCGCCGCGTTCGCAGGTTGCAACGATCAAGCCGAAGTGCGGAAGATGTGGCTGCTCGAGTGGAAGGGGCCGGCCGCCATAGCCGAGGTTGCGATGCGCCTCGGTGTCCCCTCGCTGGGCGTGAAAGGCGCGGCGCGTCTCGCCCTGGCGCCCAGGCGGCTTGCTCGTGCCGCCTTCGGCAATCCAATCGTGCCACTCGTCGCTGTCGAAGAAATCGTACCCGCTATAGGTGAGCGCCGCCGCAACTCCGTTGTCGAATTCAAGAAATGCCGCGCAGTGTCCGGCAGCCGCGCGCGCCCGGTCGAGCCCGCCCATGCTGGCGCGCACACTGGTTATGTGGCCGCCGCCGAGCAGCCGGATGATTTCGAGCTGATGGATCACCTGGTTGAAGGCGATACCGCCGAGGGCCGGATCGTCGAACTCGTCCAGACGGTGCGGGCGCAACAGGAAATCGTTGTAGTTAAAGCTGAGGATCATCCCGAGCCTGCCGACCTCGTCGTTTTCGATCAGAGTACGCATGTGGCGGATATTCGGGTCGAAGGCATGGGTGTGTCCTACGATGATATTGAGGCCGGTCCGCTCGGCGGCCGCGACGACGCGGTCGCAATCCTCAAGCGTCAGTGCGAGCGGCTTCTCGACGAGGACATGCTTGCCGTGGTGCAAGGCCTCGATGGCCTGCTGGGCGTGATTTTGATGGGGAGAAGCGATGTAGATCGCCTCGATCGACGGATCGCCGCAGAGCTCTTCGAACCGCGCGTAGGTCCGCGCGACAAAGTTGCGCGCAAAGGCTTCGCGTGGGCGCTCGAGCGGGTCCATGGCGGCGCACAGGGCGATGCGGGGATGTGCTGCCGCGGCGCGGATCATGAATGCGCCGGCAAGGCCGAGGCCGGCGATTCCGAGACGGATCGGGGCGGTCCGCCCGTCGGTGCGGAGTGGAGGTGGGGGCTCGCTCGGAGGAATCAAAGGATGGTACTCAGCGCGCCGTCAAGCAGCATCGACTGGTCGAGGCGCACCAGCCTCCGCGCCAACCGCCACCCGGCATCACTCCGGCGCAGCACGTCCTGCCGTTCCGCGACGTAGAAGCCGCCTTTCGGAATGTTGCGGCGGGAACGGTAGGCGAGAACGTAAGACGTCGCCGCAAATTCTTGGGGCGCGGCGCCGGAAAAGGCTTCGATATTCGATACGAAACGGCGGGTGAGGGACGGAGGATTTTCGGCCCGCGTTAGCCGCGGATTGGAGATCTGATCTATCCGCGATTTGAGGCCGACTAGGTACTCCTCGATGATCGCATAGTCCGTCGCGTCGGCGCCGGCGTCGCGCACAACCCTCGCCATTACACGATAGTGGATGTCCTCATCCAGGAGGCCGAGCCAGTCGGCATATTGCCGATTGTCCAACAGCGCCGCCTCCCGGAACAGAAAGCGCTGAATTTCGACAAAGGTGTCGTTGCCAACTGGCTGCATCCGGGCGCCGCTCATCGCTTCACATCGGTGCTCGCGACGGCCCCTTGCATGCAGCGGTCCCATTGCCGCATGAACTCGAGTTGGGCTACCTCGGTGTCGGCGGGGCGAAAAATACGGCCCGGCCAGTTGTGATCCGTCTCAGGTGAATTGATATAGGGCAGCGCGGTGTGGAAGCTGTAGGGGAACTGTCGGGCAATCGGATTGTTGCTCGCGAAGGTGGCCGAGGCCCACAATTCCAAGTCGTCCTGCTCGAATACCCCGGCGGCGCCGAAATTGTGGCATCCGCTGCGAAGCACCGCGGCCTTGTACTCGCCCGATGCCTCGCGCTCCGCCATCACCCAGCTCAGAACCTCCATCTCGGTTCCGCTGACCGGTCGCCATAGCCGGAGAATGACCGCTTTCTGTGCCGGCCCCACCTGGGTTTCGATGAACGAAAGGTTGGGAAAGATCGTGCCGACGATCACCCGTAGCCGGTCCAGTAGTGCAAACTGTTCCGCCGGCAGGGAGCCGCGGTAGATGTCCTGCATTTCCTCCGGATGCGTCTGGTAAGCCGCGGGCGGGAGCCCGGGAGCGAGGTATGTCAACGTGCAGCCGTGTCCGGCATCGGTGACGACCTGAAAGCTGTTCTCCGCTGCCGTAGTGAAGCCCGCCCGCGCGGCGCGCACCGGATCGAGCGTCAGTGGTCCCACGTGAGTGGTCAGGATGTGCTGGCTGTCGCCGACGAAGTTGAGGGCACCGATTTTCCAATTGGCCCTGGCTCGCCAGCGATGCGGCGGCGCTAGCACTTCCATGCCGCGGGGTGAGCGCGCCAGAAACGGATCGATGTACCACGCGATCTCGCCGAGGTAGTCGCGCAGGGGCATCACATCGGAATTCCAACTCCCGAAGATCAGGCCCCTGTAGCGTTCAAGCCGCGGCACGGTCACAAGGCCGAATTGCGAACGATCGAAACCCTTCGGAAGGTGGCGGTCGAAAGTCGTCGTGACCAGCCTGCCGTCCCGCGCATAGGTCCAGCCGTGATACGGACAGACGAAATTGCGGACATTGCCGGAGTCTGCCCGGCACACTTCAGATCCGCGATGGCGGCAGCTGTTGAGAAACGCGTTTATGCCGTCGTCGTCGCGGACCACCACTGTTGGCGCGCTGCCGAGGTTCCGGCAGACAAAATCGCCCGGTGCCGAAATCTCTGTCTCATGGGCGAGGAAGACCCAGCTGCGATCGAAGATGCGCTCGAGCTCAGTCCGAAAAATCTCGTCATTGACGAAGACGTCGCGGCTGACTAGACCGCGCTCCACATCGACCCAGTTCGGTGCTTCGGCGGCTGAGATCGGCGGAGCCATTACGGGCCTGTGAAATATCACTGATGCTTCAAGCTACGCGATCCGCGGGCCTCGTGCAAGTTGCCGCCCGGTCGGGGGCGCGCGAGGCGCCCTCTTCTTCCGGTTCCCGCCCGCGATCGGTTAGTACTGGTGCCCGGAGCGACAGAGTCGACAAGCCTCCATCGAACATGTGATGAAACCCGTGGCGCCGCCGAAGAACCTCGATAGCCGCATCACGCGCGCCCCCGCGATGCATCCCGCCTCCCTGCGGGGGGAGGCATACGAGGCTATCAAGCTGCGCATCATCACCTGCGCGTTGAAGCCGGGCGAGTACCTCAATGAGCTGCAGCTTTCCGCCGCGCTTGCAATCGGCCGCACTCCCGTCCATCAGGCGCTCGAGCGCCTGACGCTGGAGGGGATGGTCGACATCATACCGCGCCGGGGCGCGATGGTTAGGCCGTTTCGCCTCAACGAGGTCCTGCAGATCGCCGAGGCCCGGATCGTCAACGAAATCCACTGCGCGAGGCTCGCGGCGGAGCGTGCAAGCAACCTCAACATCTCGGCGCTCGAAGACACTCTCGCCCAGACGAGGCACTGGGTGTCGCTGCGCAATGTCGAGAAACTGGTGCTTCTCGATCGCGCATTTCACGGCGAGCTTGCGAGCGCAGCCCACAACGACGCTCTCGCCCAGCTGCTGCGGGGCCTGCACGAGCGCTCGTTGCGATTCTGGTTGGTCTCTCACGGCGCGCCGAACCAGCACGACCACATCCGCCGGCAGCACGAAGCCATCCTTGCTGCCGTGCGCAAGCGCGATCCTGAGGCGGCCGAGGCCGCCATGCGCGCCCATATGGAGTCGCTTCAGCGAAACATCGCCGCGCTGTTGTGACGGATTGGGCGCAGCAGCCTGCAATCAATGCAAAAGCGAGCGCGCCCTGATGCGGCATGCGCTACAGCTGGCGCGCGACGCTCTTACGGAACGCTTCCACATGGGCGCGCATGGCAACGACCGCGCCGTTCGCATCGTGATTTCGTACGGCCGTCAGGATCGCCTCGTGCTGCTCTTGGAAGCTGTTGTGGTGGTCCGGCGTGGTGAAGGAAATGTACCAGAACCGCAGCGAACGCTCGTTGAGCTTGCGAATGAGTTCGGCAAGTTCGTTGTTCTTCGTCGCCTGCCCCAACGCGAGATGAAAATCGCGGTCGAGCATCATCATCAACTGGATGTTGCGGTCCAAGATCGCCTTGCGGGCCCGGCCGACTACTGTCTCGAGCGCCTTGATATCGGCGTCGTCGGCGCGCTCCGCCGCGAGCTGCGCGCAATAGGCTTCGTTCACGAGGCGCACATCGACCATCTGGAGGACGTCGCTCAGGATCACCGGCTTGACGATCACCCCTTTGCGCGGGATGACGTCGACCATCTCCTCCAGCATCAGGCGATCGAGCGCCTGATGGACCGGCGTCCGTCCGAAACCGAGAAGTGCGGCAACCGAGGCCTCGTTGATGCACTCGCCGGGCTTGAACTTGCAGGTGATGATCTGGTGCTTGATCGCCTCGTATGCCGCGTCCCGCAAGGATTGCCGCGGCTGCCGGCCCCGCGGGGCGAGCACGCGGCGTCCGCGCAATGGAGTCCTGTGTTTCAGGGCCGATTTCATGTGACGAAGACCTCATCTACCCGCAGGAAAACGAGCAGTCCTGGTATGTCACGGGCGTTGCCCGAGTCAATCGAACGCGCCTCGTCGCATGCGGCGCCGCATCGCATCACTCTCTGCCTCGGGCGCCGATGTCGATCTCCGACTTGAAATGCTGCCACAAGGTCGCATAGGCCTCGTCGAAGCCAGGTTGGAGGTAGATTTCGAAAACGTTGCGCGGGCGCGACAGCGGCACGCTGTAGATTTCCTTGATGCGCCCGGGTCGCCGGGTCATGACGACGATCTGATCGGATAGGGTAATGGCCTCGACGAGATCGTGCGTTATGAACAGCATGGTGGTTCGCTTTTCGCGCCACAGCTCGAGCAACTCGTGGTGCAGCCCCATTCGGGTCTGGGCATCGAGGGCGCCGAAGGGTTCGTCGAGCAGCACGATCGCGGGCTCGTAGACCAGCGTCCTCACGATCGAGACGCGCTTCTGCATGCCGCCGGAGAGCTGCGACGGGTAGTGATGTTCGAAGCCTTGAAGGCCGACGAGCCGCAGCCAATCGAGGGCCTTCTGGCGTCGCTCCGCCACGGCAACGCCCCGGACCGCCAGCGGGAACTCCACATTGCCGAGTGCCGTCAGCCACGGAAACAGATTGCTGTCCTGAGTGACGTAGCCGACCCCGGTGTTGAGGGCGTTGACGACAGCGCCATTGTAAAGCACCCGCCCGCCCGATGCGGCGGTCAGCCCTGATGCAAGGCGAAGCAATGTCGTCTTGCCGCATCCAGACGGCCCGACCACCGTCGTGATCTTGCCGGGCGGGACGTCGAAGCTGACGCGATCGACGGCGAGGACCTCGCTGTCCGTGCCTGCGAACACGACTTGGACATCCTCGAAGCGAATCGCCGGCCAAACCGGTGGATCGCCCAACGCCCGGATCGCGCGCGCCTCGTGTCGTTGCAGCTGCATCGTTTCCCGCACGGGCTAGGCGATGAATCGGTTGGTCCACATCTCGCCTTCCTGCGCCGGCAAAGGCGAAGCGATCATCTTGGCCTCCAGCGACACAGCGATGTTGTTCTCCCACATCTTCCGGGTCATGCGACACCCGCTCGGATAGCTGTCCTGATCACGCTCCAGGGCGCGTTCGATCGCCCTCGCGGGGACGCTTGCGAACTGCCGCTTGAGCACGTCCACCACCTCGCCGAATTTGGTGTGGAACATGTCGTTGGCCTCAGCGAGGGCACGGGCGATGCCGCGCACGACGTCGGGCTGCTCGTTGGCGAAAGCCGGGGTGACCAGGGCGACTGTGTAGGGGAACTCCCGAAAGATCGGCACCTCGCGGGCGCAGTTGAGGAACAGCGTACCGAAGCCCTCCATATCGATCTGATCGGCCTCTGGGGCATCGCCGACCGTGACGTCCACCTGGTGGGTTCGCAACGCCGCCATGCGTGCGGCACCGAATCCGACCGCCAGGATCTTCATGTCACGCTCAGGGTCGATCCCATTGGTGCGGGCGAGGTAGCGCGTATATTGTGCCGGACCACCGCCGATCGTGGATGCTCCGACGCGCGCGCCCTTGAACGCCCTGAGCTTGTCGGCGAGCGGGCTCTGAGGCGAGACACCAAGGCGCGCCATCCAGTCGTTGCGCGCCGTGAATTGCATGGCGAGCGAGCCGGTGAAAGCGCCGATGGCAAGCGTCTTGATTCCCCGCTCCCAGCCGACGATCGGGTCCGTCGAGGCAACGCCGGCAAAATTCGCCTCGCGATTGGTCAGGGCCGCCATGGAGAGCGGCCCGCCCTGCACCTGCTTGAGTTCAGCGCCGACGCCGTGCTTGGCCCACAGGCCCATGCGATCGGCAAGAAAGATCGCCGAAAATGACAGGCCCGGCGCCGCATAGACACCTCTTACGCTCGCCACCCCGCGCGGTTGTGCGCGCGCGGCGACAAAAGCGAGGGGCGCCGCAGCACCGATCGTGCCGATTGCGGCACCAAGTCCCTGCACGATCTTGCGCCGTCCAATCATGTCGCGGCCCCCAGATTCAGGGCACCGGCGTTTGCGCCGATGAGGCCCTAGAGTTGCACGGTTTGGATCCCGGCCTTGCGCCAGCGGATCACTTTTGCCTCAATCGCATTGAGGATGAAGTTTGCAAGAAACACGATGGCGACAAGGATGATGATGCCTGCGAACAGCGCCGGAGCGTCGTAGGTCTGGGAGGCGTAGAGGATGAAGTAGCCGAGACCTTCATTCGATCCGATGTACTCGCCGATGACGGCGCCGATGACGGCGTAGGGGACTGCCGTCTTCAGCCCAAGGAAGATCTGCTGCGCCGACGCCGGCAGGATCACGCGGAGCGTAGCCTGCGGCCACGACGCGCCCATCAGGCGCGCGAGCCGGACCAGCTCTTCATTGAGCGACAACAGGCCGGAATAAGTGTTGAAGAATACCAGAAAGAAGCTCGCCAGGAACACGACTGCGATCTTCGAGGCGATGCCGAGGCCGAGCCAGACGACGAAGACCGGCGCCAGCGCGATCTTGGGGATGCTGTAGAGGCCCATGATGTAGGGCTGAAGCGTGGCGGAAAGAAACGCCGAACGACCAAGCACGAATCCCAATGCCAGCCCGAACGATGCGCCGAGCGCATAACCGACACCGATCTCCGTCAGCGTGACGGCGATGTGCCGGTAGATTTCGTTGCCACCGAGAAGCTCGACCAGCTTCGCGGCGACGAGGGTTGGCCGGCTGAAATACGGCAGCGCCTCGTCGGACACCCCAAGCTGCCAGAACGCCAGGATGGCGACGAGTATGCTGATCTGTGCAAGCAGAATCGCGATGCCCGCCCGGGTTCGCCGCGTCGAACCGGCGGTTCCGGAACCTGTCCTGCTCGATCGAGCCTCGGCGGTGACCATCGCTCCTCACGCGCGCTCAGTTCGCGGCGCGCCCATAGAGGGCGCCGCCTTCTTCCTTGACCTCATAGATCCGCACGCGAAAGCCCGGGCAATTGACCCCTTTGCCGTCCGACAAGCGGAAAGTGAAGACGTGGAGAGGGCAGCGGATCATCGTGTCGTTGGCCACCAGCTCGGCGTTCATCATGGTCGCCTGCATATGCGGACAGCTGCGCTGCACTCCGCGAAATCCGGTCCTCGCGCGAAAGATGACGATGCTCTCGCCGGCGATGTTCGCTCGTGCCGGATACTTCGTCGTTTCGGGATGCAAGCCGCCCAGGAGCTGCCACGAACCGTGGGGCACCTGCGACGAATCTGCCGCATCCGCAACCGGGGCAGCCTCACCGGCGGGCCGGTCGAGCGTCGCTGACATGGTCATGCCGCCATTATCTTCGCGCCGGCAACCTCGCACAACCGCCGCAACGCGAACGGGCGCTCCAGCCGGAGCAGAAGGAGCCCGATCTGCATGGTGAAGGCCTGATCCAGGAAGCACGCGTATACGGCGCGCAGCGCGTCCTTGAGCGGCAGGCCGAGCTTGGCGCGAAGCCGATGGAAGATGTCCTGAAGCTCGAGCGCCTTTTCGATATCGAGGCGCTCGGCGGAGGACAGCTGCCAGTCCACCTTGGACAGGCTTGCCGCTAGAGAGCCCAGATACTCGCGCTGGCGGTCGGAAAGGCGTTCCGCGGCGGCAGGGACATGGTCCTCGGCAATCTGCAGGAACCAGTTGCTCTCGTCCTGGCCTCTCGCCATGTCGGCCACGAACGACTCGACGCGCTTGAAGGTTCTGAGCGGAACGATCTGCTTATCCGCCTCGCGAACCTGGCCGTGGCAGTCGCCAATCTCGAAATTCCCAGATTCGACGCTAAACACCGTGATGTCCGCGGGTAGGCCGGCCTTGAGACTTCCGGCGCGGTCGGTCAGCGACAGTGCCCTGGCGGGATTTGAGGTCACGCGTGCGATGACCTCGGAGAGGCTCATGCCGAGCCGCATCATTGCGTTCATCACGTTCGCCAGGGATTTGACAGGGCGCACGACATTGAACTGCTGCAGATCGGAGCTGATGGTGTGGGGCACGAGACCCTCGGCGAACGCCTTTTCGGCGACATCCCAAGAGAAATTGTAGCCGCCGAACCCGAGATCGAAGATCACGCCCCGGCGCTCGGCGTCGCGAACCACGGGAAGCACCTTGCCTTCGCCGTCGATCACCCGGCCGAGATTGCCGTGGTAGAGATGGGTGATCATGTCGCCCGCTTCGGCGATCCGAAACGCTTCCGGCGCCAAGAGGTGCTTGGGATTCTGCATCTGGAATTCGCCGATATGCATGTAGAGCGGCAACTCCAGGATCTGCGCGAGCCCCTTCGTCAGCTTGAGCGTACCGGGCCCATAGTCGCCGATCGCGTTGCATTTTATGTAGCGGAGCATGTCGCGATGCTGCGCGGCAAAATCGATCCATCGGGTGACCGGCACATCGCCCAGCGTGCGGACGTTCCCTTCGATGAAATTGAGACCGAGCAGTCCCATCGGGCGGATGAATGCACCGGCGTACAGGCTTGTCTTGAGATCGCTCATCAGCTCCATGAATTGATCGAGCACGCCGATGCCGGGGCCGCCGGCGTCCACGAACGTCGTCACGCCCTGATAGACGCCAACCGCGTCCGGCTCAGCAAAGCCCAGAGTCCCGTAGGCGTGAACGTGAATGTCGATCCATCCGGGGCTGAGATACGTGCCCGCGAGATCGATGACCTCGGCGCCGGGTGGAACGTCGCCAAGCCCGACCCGCGCGATGCGGCCACCCGCGACCTCCACGTCGGTTACCGCGTCGATGCCCTGACCGGGATCGATGACGTGCGCCCCCTTGAGAACGACCGTCGAATCCATCCCGCCGCTCATGCGGGCGCTCCTGCATTTGCGTTGCGCTGCTGTATAAAATACAGTGAAACATCACAGACGTTGCAAGTCAATCCGTGCGCGTCAAGCCGTTGTACGTCAGTCCTCAGCCTTGCGGCGTGGCGGTGCGGACGAGCGAGCGATTTCCATGCTGACCGATGCAAACCGGTACGACTACCTCCCGCTGATCGACAGGCCCAAGGTCCGGTGGCCGGGCGGCGCGTCCGTGGCATTCTGGGTGGCGCCGAACATCGAGTTCTACGAGCTCGATCCGCCGGATGGACAAGGACGCCCGCTATGGCCCCGACCATATCCAGACATCCTGAACTATTCGTTGCGCGATTACGGTAACCGGGCGGGGGTTTGGCGAATGATGGAGGCGCTCGAGCGCTTCAACGTCCGCGCCAGCGTATCACTCAACGCCGCCATGTGCGACCACATGCCGGATATCGTCGACCAATGCGTCTGTCTCGGCTGGGAGCTGTTCAGCCATGGCATCTACAACACGCGAGTGATTTTTGGGCTGTCGGAGGACCAGGTCCGCGCCGTGATCGGCGACAGCGTCGCAACCATCCGCCGGCACAGCGGCCAGGATGTGGCCGGGTTTCTGGCGCCCGCCATCAGCGCGACGGAGACTTTCCTCGATCTCTTGCCTGAGTCCGACATCAAATACACGGTCGACATGATGCCGGATGACCAACTCGTGCCGCTCAAGGTGCGCAGTGGCCGCCTGATCGCCGTTCCCTACTCCACCGAAATCAACGATATCCGCGTGATTGGGATGCGGGGCTATAGCGCGGAGGAGTGGTCGGCGATGGTCAAGGCGTGCTTCGATCAGCTTCACCGCGAGGGGAACGACAACGGCATGGTCATGTGCATGCCCCTCCACCCGTTCGTGATCGGGCACCCGCATCGGATAGCCGCCCTCCATCACGTGCTCGATCACGTCACCTCGCGCGAGGGGGTCTGGCTTGCGACCGCGCGCGAGATCGCTGACTGGTATTACCAGCAGCATTACGAGGACGCGTTGCGTTTCGCTGGCGCTGTTGCGGCGGGTGCGCGATGACGGGCGACCGGCTGAGGTATCGGCATCGGCGCCGCGGCCTCGATCATGAATGGTTTGAATACGAGCCGGTCTTCCGGCGCGCGCCGCTCGTTTGGCCCGGCAGAAAGCCGGTCGCGTTATGGATTTCGGTTGCCATCGAATTCTTTCCACTCGACGCACCATCGCAACCGTATCGGCCATTGGGTGGCCTCGACCGGAGCTACCCGGACTTCTGGAGCTACAGCAACCGCGACTACGGCAATCGCATCGGAATCTACCGGATCATGCGCGCGCTGGACGACATGGGATTGCGGGCGACGGGAGCCGTCAACGCGGCCGTGGCGCAGCGGTTCCCGCGCCTGATAGCGGAGATCGTTCGCCGGGACTGGGAGATCGCCGCGCATGGCCTCGACATGGGCCGCGTGCTCCACGATGCGCGTCCTGTGAGCGAGGAGCGCGGCTTGATCGAGGAGGCGCGCGATATCCTCACGCGGGCGTCGGGACTCGCGGTGAAGGGCTGGCATTCGCCGGGGCGCGGGCAATCGAGCAACAGCGTTCGGTTACTGTGCGAGAACGGCTTTGAATACGTTGCGGACTGGGCAAACGACGACCTGCCCTATACGATGAAAGCAGAGGCATCCACGATTTGCGCCATGCCGCTGAGCCATGAATTGGCGGACCGCGTCCTCCTGGTTCACCACAACCGCACGGTCGAAGATTATGAGCGTCAGGTGCTTGAAACCTTCCGCGTGCTCAGGGCGGAAGCCGAGCGATACGGAGGGCGCGTCCTGTCGTTGTCGCTGTCGCCGTGGGTGATCGGATATCCGCACCGGATCGCTGCGCTCGAACGCATCCTCACCAGCATCGTGGAAAGCGACGCGGTCTGGCCCGCGACCGGGATCGCCATCGCCGGTGCCTACAAAGAGCAGACCGGCCGGCAAACCGAAGGGAACGCGCAAGCGTGAATCCAGATTGAAGGAGAAGAGCATGCCTCACTTCGTCAGAGCTTGGAACGGGTGCGGCCACAGCTGTCGCCGGTGCGGGATTCGATCAGCCGTCTGGACAGCCGTGTTAGCGTTGGCCTTCGCGCTCCTCGTGGCGCCGCCCGTTTCGGTTGCTCCTGCGGGCGCCCAGACCGGTGGACCAGAAAAGCCGAACATCACCTTCGGGGTCTTCCCGATCACCAACTACGGCGTCGTCTATTTGGCGCTCCAGCAAGGCTTCTTTCGGGCGGAGGGCCTCAACGTCACGCCCCGCGTCATGGGCGCCAATCCGATCGCGGGAATTGTCGGCGGCGACTTCGACACCGGTGGCGTGACCTGGACCGCGTTCCTACTCGCCACCAACCGGGGCATTCCATTGCGGCCGTTGAGCGAGGCCGACCGCGGCGCGCCCGGCCAGGCGCTGATCATGGTCAGGAACGATTCACCGCTCAAGACGGCCGAAGACCTCATCGGCAAGAAGATCGCGGTCATAACGCTCGGCGGCGCCTGCGACCTCATCCTCAACGACGTCCTGCTCAAGAAAGGACTCGATTACAAATCGATCGGCTACACCGTGATGGGTGTACCCAACATGGCGCCGACGGTGCTGCGGGGCGGCGTCGATGGGGCGTGCATCCCGGAACCTCTGCTCTCTGCCGTTCAGGCGCAGGGCGGGCTCCGGCCAGTATTCGATCTTTTCACGGGAGAATACGATCGTTTCCCGCTGGTCGGTTTCCCGGTGACGCAGAGATTCGCCGACAGCTATCCGAACACGGTGGCGGCGATCCAGCGGGCCCTCGCCAAGGGCCTCGCCTTCGCCCACGACAATCCCGACAAGCTGCGCGACATTTATCCGACCTTCACCACCATCACGCCCGCGCTCGCCCGCAAGATCGTGATGAACTACACACCCGAGAAGAGCGACTTCGCGCAGCTCACGAAAATCTCCGAGTTGATGGATCGCCTGCACATCTTGCCCGAAAAGACCAAGCTGCCGGTTACAGTCCCGAAGTAGCGCGAGCGCCCCCGGCCATGTCGACGGGCGAGCGAACGGATGGGGTGCCGGCGGATTCGGGGCTTCGCCTCGGGGCCGCCCTTCGCGGCCTCGCGGGCTTCGCGGTGTTCTTCCTGGCCGCGGAACTGGTCACCAGCCTCGAGCTGGTGCCCCCCATCTACCTGCCGCGGGCGTCGACCGTCCTCCTGCGAATGATCGCATTGCTCCACGATCCGAAATTTCTGCTCAACGTGCTGTCGACCATCCAGGCGTGGGCGATTGGGCTTGCGCTCGCGACGCTGATCACCGTTCCGCTCGGAATCCTGATCGGTACATTCGACCTCGCTTATCGGGTGAGTTCACCGGTTATCGAATTCATGCGCCCGATCCCTTCGGTCGCTCTCATCCCGCTCGGCATCCTGTTGTGGGGCCAGGGCTTGGCCATGAAGGTCATTCTAGTGGCCTACGCGACCGCGTGGCCGATCCTCTACAACGCGATCTATGGCGTTCACGATATTGACCCGGTTGCGATCCAGGCGGCGCGCTGCTTTGGACTGAGCCAGCTTGCCATCCTTCGCTCCGTCACGTTTCCGAGCGCCGCACCATTCATTTTCACGGGCTTACGTGTCTCGACCTCCATCGGCCTGATCGTCGTGGTCGGTGCCGAGCTGCTTGCCTCGGCGGACAGCGGGATCGGCTCCTACATCCTGTTCGTCTCCAGCAGCGGCGGCCATGCGGACTCAGTCCTGGCCGGTGCCGCCATCGCGGGACTGATCGGCGTTGCGGTCAACTCAGGGCTGGAGTTGATTGACCGCCGTTTCTTCGCGTGGCGGTATCTGGACGCGGATCGCCGAACGGGCGCGGAGACCGACCGATGAATGCGCGCCTGCTTGCGTGGGCGCGCTCTGCCGCCGTGCGTTACGGGCTCGGCATCGCCCTCATTGCGCTGTGGCAGGTGGCGACGATGCATGCCGCATCGGTCTTCTTCCCTTCGCCCTACGCCATCATCGCTCGTTCCGCCGAACTCTGGCTATCAGGCCCGCCGAGCCACCTGTTCCTCGGCGATGGCGTCTTTCACGATATTGCTCCGAGCCTCTCGCGGCTCCTGGCCGGCTGGTGCGTTGCCGTCGCGGCCGGTGTTTCGCTCGGCGTCCTGATCGGGCGGTCGCGGCACGCATCCGATTTTCTTGATCCACCGCTCCAGTTCCTGCGCGCGATTCCCGGGCCGGCACTTGTTCCGGTTCTCATCATCCTGCTCGGCACCGAGTCGACCATGCGGATCACATTGATCGCCTTCGGCTCCGTCTGGCCCGTGCTTCTCAACACGATCGAAGGCGTTCGCACCATCGATCCTGTTGCGGCCGACACGGCTCGCGTCTTCGGGCTGCCACGTGCCGCGCGGCTTCGGCATATCATCTTGCCCGCCGCCATGCCGAAGATCTTCGGCGGAATGCGGGTCTCCCTGGCACTGGCCGTGATCTTGATGGTCATTTCCGAGTTGGTCGCCAGTACCAATGGCATCGGTTACGGCATCCAGAACGCACAGCTCATGTTCCTGTTGACCGACATGTGGTGCGGCGTCGTTTTGCTGGCCGTGCTCGGGTCAACCCTGAACTGGCTGTTTCTGAAGTTTGAACATCGAGCGCTCGAGTGGCACCGCGGAGCGCGGGGACGGACGGCCATATGAGCGGGCGGAATCGATTATGCTGAGCGTCGAGGCTCTTCATTACGCCTATGGCCCCGGGCAGATTGCCATCGGCGACGTGAGCTTCAATGTCAGCGCTGGCGAGATCGTCTCGATCGTCGGTCCGTCCGGCTGCGGCAAGACGAC
>JASHRR010001451.1 GCA_030037185.1 Xanthobacteraceae bacterium
GGAGGTGGCTTCGAATATGCCATCACCAACAACTTTACCATGTTCTTTGAATATAATTATTATGACTTCGGAACCCAAACGATTAGCTTCGCCTCGGTGGCGGGTTCATCTCTCCTCTCTGACATCCGCGAACGCGACAGCGTCGTAAAGGTAGGCGCTAACTGGAAATTCTAACTGGTGAAAACTCATGGCCAAAATAAGGGAAGATGTTCGTTACCACTAAGAGCTATTCCATTCTAAAAGTCGAATTGGTCAGCGTGTTTTCGGATTGCCGGGGATGAGGGACAAACGCGGAGACTATCCGTGTCAAAGGTTAGGGGCAGAGGCATGAAAAAGATTGGTTTGGTTGGACTGGCATTGGTGGCGCCCGGAGGCTTTGCGCCACTCAGCGTGGCGGAAGCCGCAGATGCGGCCGCGTCTGGCCAGAAGGCAGCGATAGACTGCAAGGCGCCCGATGCGCCTTATAAAAACTATGACTGTCTTGACGCCTATTTGGGTGACGGGTTCTTCGAACGCCTTATGAACTATTACAAGCTGGAATGGGGCCACGAAGGGCCTCCAGCCGACCCGAAGGCGCCGCCGGGGCGCCGGGCTGGGTGGCCGGACGCGCCGGCGACAGTGCCGCCATTCCCGTTCACCGAATGGCCGTACGGTGGCGCCACATCCATCGGCGTGACGAGGCCATCTTCCGCCGACAGCCCGCTGATGGTCGCGCTTGCCAACACCGACTTTGGCAAGATGCTGAATGCCGGCAACATGCAAATCTACGGCTGGGTCAACGGCGGCGGCAACATCAGTACCAATACGGTCAAGGCCGGCGGCAACTCGCCCGCGGCCTACGATTATTGGCCGAACCAGTTCCAGTTCGACCAGGCCGTCCTTTATTTCGAGCGCACGCCCGACACAGTGCAGACCGATTCCGTGGATTGGGGCTTCCGGGTTTCCGCGCTCTACGGCCAAAACTATCGGTATACCTCCGCCTACGGCATTATGACCTATCAGTTGGTCGGTCATAATCTCGATATGGGTTGGGACTTCCCGATGGTCTACGGCGAGCTCTACGTTCCGCAGATCGCCGAGGGTCTGTTGCTGCGATTGGGACGTTTCATCTCGGTGCCGGACATCGAGGCGCAGCTTGCACCCAACAACTACATGTACACGCATTCGATGACGTATACCTTTGACAACTACACCAACACTGGCCTGCAGAGCACCCTTGCGCTCAACAAGAACTGGTTCCTGCAGTTGGGCTTAACGGTGGGCACGGAGGCGCTGCCGTGGCACTGGGGCGAGACAGTGCCCAACCCGTTCCCCAACGCGGTCTATTCCGGGCCCACCATTCTCAAGGACCCCGGCGCGATGCCCTCCGTTACGGCGGGCGTCCGCTGGCAGAGCGACAACGGTTGGGACAACGTTTATGTAGTGGCTGACGCCATCAATAGCGGCACCTGGGGCTATAACAACCTCCAGTGGACCGGCATCACCTGGTATCATCGCATCAACGAGCAGTGGCATTTCTCCTGGGAGACTTACACGCTTGACGAAAACAAAGTGCTGAACCTCAACAACTCGTATGTCACCACCCAGATCATCCCGAATGGCGGCTTCCCGTTTAGCGTGGCCAACGGATTCCCGTTCAACGCCCCGAATGGAGCGTTCTGCTCCAACCCCAATGAGCTGACTTGCACAGCGAGAAGCTTTGCTACCGTGATGTATTTGAACTATCAGTTCTCGCCGCTCGACAACATTTCGTTCCGCCCAGAGTTCTTTAACGACATGGAGGGGCAGCGGACGGGCGTGAAGACGCGTTATGTCGATTTCGGCATCGGCTGGCAGCACTGGTTCTCACCACAGGTCGAAATCCGTCCAGAAGTGACTTATTACCGCTCTCTCGACGCGCCGGCCTTCAACGGCAACCCCAACGAGGGTATCGCGCCCACGAAAAGTTATGCCCTGGTTGGCGCCGCGGACCTGATCTGGCACTTCTGACCGCGACCAAAGCAGAGGCCTCCCGCCGGGGTGAATTGACCGCTCTGTCACGTCGAGACGGAGCGGGCAATTCCATTACTCCGGCGAGTCCGGCGAGCATTTTCGGGGGCCTATTGAAAAAAAAACGGTTCGGATCACGGTGCGCGCGGGGACGGGTCCTGCCACCATCTAAAAATTATACCCAGTACCGGGTCGATACGGAGTTTTTGCGCGGTCCGTGGCCTGAAACTTGTACCTCACCGACCCAGCGGTGAGGCTACCGACATGAAGGCATTTCGATCACTATCGCGGCGGCTTAGGCAGTTCCGGCCACACGTTCGCCGCTTGGCGCCGCACCCGAAGCCGGCGACCTCCTCTGTCTGGCCCGATGTCGGCGAAGCAGCGCAGGTCCGGTTCGAGGCCACGCGCATCCTGGCGCGGACCGTGCTTTATCCGCTCACCTGTGTCGCGCTGACGACGGCGCTGATGGCCCTCCTGCTTAGATACACTGCGCTCGAGTTTGAGTCGATTGTCTACCTGATCCCGGTACTTATCTGTGCAATTCGTCGGGGTTTTGTCTCTGCGATCGTCGGCATCTTTGCAAGCGCCGGTGTGGCGGATTTTCTGTTCATTCCGCCATTCTACAGCTTTGTGATCAGCGACCCTAGACAGATCATCGAAATAGCGTTGTTCCTGTTGGTCGCGCTAGTCACCAGCAATCTTGCTGCGCGGTTGAAGAACGAGGTCGACAGCTCGCACCGTCGCGAACGTGAAATCCAAAACCTCTACGAATTCTCCCGCCGCCTCGCGCTGTGCTCCACGGCGGGAGAGCTCATCAAGGCGATCCAGCACTACCTTTCCGTCCACCTTGGCTGCGAAGCCCATCTGATTCGCGTTGCACCTTTGCACGCCGGCGATGGGGGCGCGGAGGACGAGATGGTGCCGCAGTCGATCGCGCGGGAAGCCAAAGAAATGACGGAACATGGCTCTCGCCTGGTGACTGACCCGGCGACGGACTCTCTGTGGGCGCTCAAACACATCACCACGACGACCGCGGAACACGGTGTGCTCGCCGTCAATCTCGGCAAACCGCGCGACTCGGACGCGGACAGGCTCAATGACCGCATCGATGCTTTATTGTTGGAAGCCATCGCCACGTTGACGCGCATCGACGCTACTGCGGCGCTCGCCAAGGCCAATATACGGCTCGAGTCGGAAATCCTCAGGACCGCACTGGTCGGCACTGCGTCCCATGAATTGCGCGCTCCGATCGCCACGATCATCGGCGCTGCGAGCGTGCTCGAGGAGTTGCTGGCGCTGCAAGGTAATGAAAAGGTGCGTTCTCTGGTAGGGGGAATGCATCTTGAGGCGAAGCGTCTCGACGGCGACATTCAGAACCTTCTCGATACAGCGCGGATCACCGATACTGGCGTCAAGCCGCGTTTGGTGTGCACCGATCCAGCCGATATCCTCGCCGCCGCGATCCGGCAGCGCTCCTATCGCCTCGCCACCCACAAGCTCAGCGTCGACGTCGACCCGAAACTGCCGTTTGTGAATGTTGATCCGGCACTGCTCGAACAGGCCATCGGTCAGCTCATCGAGAATGCCGTCAAATACTCGCCGATCGGCTCGGGCATCGCGATCGCGGCGCGGGTCAAAGACGACGAGGTTGTGCTGGCGGTCACCGACCAGGGCGTCGGTTTGACCGAGGAGGAAGCGAGCCACCTGTTCCGGCGGGCTTATCGCGGGCGACGCCACCTCGACCATGTACCGGGGCTCGGCCTTGGGCTCTGGATTGCCAGGATATTCGTTGCCGCCAATGGTGGTACGCTTCGCGCTGACAGCCCGGGCACGGGTTTGGGAACCACGATGTCAATTCGCCTTCCGGCTGCTCCTGGCATGGCACCGGAATTGGTGTCATTGAGCGATGCGCAAAGCGGCTAGCACGATCCTCGTGATCGACGACGAACCGCAGATGAGGCGCTTCGTCAAGGCCGGTTTGGAGCTTTACGGCTATTCGGTCAGCGAGGCTGAAAATGGCGCGGCCGGACTAAATGCCATCGCCCATAGTCGACCTGACCTGATCATCCTCGATCTCGGCTTGCCGGATATGAGCGGGCTCGAAGTCCTCAATACCATACGATCGTGGTCGAATGTCCCGGTCATCGTTCTGTCGGTCCAGGTTGACGAGGAGCAGAAGGTACATCTTCTGCGCAGCGGCGCAGACGACTATATGATCAAGCCCTTCGGAATTGCCGAACTGGCAGCGCGTTGCGAAGCGGCGTTGCGCCGCTATCACAAGGCCACCGACAAGAACCCGGTGGTGCGGACCGGACCACTCTCCGTCGATCTCGTGTCGCGGGCGGTGACGCTCGATGGACAACACATTACATTGACCCGCCAGGAATACCGCCTGCTGCATCTCCTGGCCTCGCACCTCGGGTTGGTGATGACTCATAACCAGCTTATCAAGGAAATTTGGGGCAACTCCTCGCCCGAGAACGTGCAGTATTTGCGGACGCTGGTACGAAGGCTGCGCCACAAGCTTGAAGCCGACCCGAGCCAGCCGAAGCTGCTGATATCGGAGTCCGGCGTTGGCTATCGCCTTGAGCACTGCAGGGGTCGCTGACTGTCTTCTCTGAGTTGCCGCAAGACCGCTTTTGCAAATCTCCTTTCAGAAAATCGGAGGTAGCCGAATCGACATACCGCTCGACCAGTAGAGCCCCCATGCTTAGGGCGTATTTGGCGAACAAGGCCTTGGCATTTTTGCAGCCGGGTACCGTCTCGCCCGGCCAGACGATCCGACGCTGAGTATTTCCGCGGACAGAATTGGCGCCAATCAAGCCTTCGTTCGCCGTTCTCGCGCTACGCGACGAAGCCGATTTTTGGAACAGCTGCCTCAATGCCAACTCCGCTTCGATGAACTTGCACGTTTGCGGATGCCACCAGATATTTACCGGGGGCGGAAAACCACTCAACCTGCAATAAGTGACAGTGAGACGGTCTTGCACTACTCGATAAGACCCTTTGGAACAAACGAGACGTCGATATCTTTTTCCGGTGACAATCAATGCTAGCCTTGCCCGTCTTCGCTGACTGCGGTAACCGGCATTCCGAACACTCATCACTGGAAACGACCTAATTCCTGCACTGATACTCGCAACTCTTCTATGAGCTCCACTATGCAAATATCCACAGTTAATATAAAAAATATATCATTTCGATGGACGCGCGTTTCTTGCGTATCTCTAGTCTCATTCGGGCAAAGCTTGCTAGCCCGTTGGCAGCGACTAAGCCGGAGTCCTGATGATGTCGGGGTCGCTGGTCCCGGACAAATGGGGGCACTGTTAGAAATTACAGTGACGTCAGCTAAGTCGATTTCTTAGTGCGCCCCTTGCCCAACAAGTGGATTATTGTCAGATTTATATCTCTGATTTGACGTCACAAAGCAAAAACTTGCAAAGTCGCCAAGGTAAGAAAGCGTGGTGAAAGTCAGCATGATCGCGTCGACGCGATCTATATCAGTCTGCGGTGCCATCGAGCGGTGGGCAAACTGACGAAGGATTTTGGTAATCGACGACGAGCCACAGATCAGGCGCTTCGTCAGGGCCGGTTTGGAGTGCTACAGCTATTCGATTCGCCTGGCCGAAAAAGCGTCAGCAGGGCTGAATGCCGTGGCCGAGATGCGACCCGCCGCGATCATCCTCGACGTTGGCTTGCCGGACATAAGCGGAATCGACGTCCTCAATAGGCAATCGATCTTCTGCACCGCGGTGCGGATGACTATTTGGTCATGCCGAACTGGCCGCGCGCCGCAGAGCGGCATTGCGCCGCTATCACAAGGCCGACCAGTCACGATCGATCCCGTGATGCAACAAACGATGTTCCCAGGGCATTAATGCAATCTATCGCCCATCGAGCACCACTGTGCGACGCCTCACACCTTGGACTGGTGATCACGCACAACCAGCTCATGAATGACGTTTCGGGCAACCCTCGCCCAACAAACTGGCATCTACGGACACTGGTGCGACAGCTGCGACAGAAACTCGAAGTCGATCCAAGCCAGCCGAAGCTGCTGATATCGGAGTCCAGCGTTGGCTATCGCTTGCCCCGGCGCAGTCCTATCCATCAGTGATGTTCTCACTTTCGACAGGAATTTCTTCTGTTGATCCGCCTTCAGCACCGAGACTTGCGAGATATCGCGCGGTTAGTCTGGCCCGCGACCCTGGGACGTGCTCAGCCAGCACGGCCCGAGCTTTTCTGTGTGCCAGCGGGTAGCGCTGTGCCCAGCTGGAAAGCCCGAGCGCGAGTATTTCGGTTGAAAGGATTAGTGTAGCAATCAACACGAAGCCTTCGTTCGCTCGTTTGGCTGCAGGCGACGACGTCGATTTTTTGAACAACTGGCTCAACGCCAAATCTGATTCGATGAGCTTGCTAGCCTCTGGATGCCGCAAGATATCCGGCAGGGAGGTAAAGCCATTAAGCTCGTGATAGCGGATGATGAAAAGCTTGCATTTCTCCTCGAGAGCTTTTGGTAGAAATGAGAAGTCGATATTTCCGGGTGGCACAGACGCGTGTTGATGATCGATTGCGGCAACCATCATGATAATATCCTCGATGTCCGTGGGCACCTTTGCTCATGATACTCTCCGCCTGCCTATAAAATCGATCACAAACATCATCGGGGTTGATAAAAAAATCATATTATTCTGGTCGGGTCTCGCTGCAATTTGAAAGAAAAGGGTTGCTGAACACGGCCGATGTTCGCCATCGACCGCGCGGAGTAATAAATGTTCACCATCTCGTGGCGGCGCGCAATTCACGGGGCGGACTGACGTTTTTTGGTTGTGCCCAACGCTCGCTGGGCAACCCCCCTCTGCTCGGTCTTCCCGCTGATCCTTCCTCGCGCGGAAAGAGCTGCATATGCTCGACCATCCCAGTGTCCTTGCGCGGCCCGGCAATAACACTGAGGCTCTCAGCGTGAAATGACCTGGGTCAGGGAGCTCCATCAGGCCCGCAGACGGCAGCACCCGACCGCGACGATAGCGTCGTGCGTTTTGCTGCACCGCGGCGCAGCTAGCCGCGCCGCAACAGTGCCAACGACCACCAAAGCGAGCCTTGTGATGCCCTCGATCGCTGTCCGAAGCGCTCGACTGCCGAGTTCACTCCACCTTGCGCCGCGAGACGGAACTACATGATCGGAATTTGCAAGCAAGCTGATGATGAAACCTTGTATAGAGAACTCAGGCGCTCCCGGGCGTCCAGAGCTCCAGCAACAACGAGGCGGCAAGTGCGAATAATATAGGAGGGCAGCACGTCTCGGTTCATCCGGCTCGTGCCATCGCGGCCTCCTGGACACGCTCCGCCAGCGGGAGCTCGATCAGGCAGCAGGCACCCAAACACCGGCTGCAACGTGGAATACAACAAGGTGGCCAGCGGTGGATCCATCCACATGGATCTCAACGAAAATATTTTCCAAGTTACCCTCTGCAGAAGCGGCGACGTCAGATCAGATCAAGCAGCTGCACCAAGACAATGCCCGGGGTTCCGGCCGGTCCCAGCCGATCTACAACGGGCCGCCGCTGTGAGCCAGGAGCTTCGGGACCTCGTCGCGTTCATTGTCACGACGCGATAAGCCGGCAACGCCATCGCGGTGCCAGTTGTCTCCACCGCCTAATTCCTTCTGAAAGCGCACGGAACCACTCGAGAGCAATGGTGACGCGTCCGCGATCCCCGCGCGAACGAGTGTAGCGGATCGGCGGATGTCACTCGTTGAGTGACCTCAGCTAGCTTCACGAGTCCCGGCGCGTTGAACAATCCGAATCTGCCCAACGCACGTTTCCGAAAGGCCAGTCAACGATCAGTCGAGCCCGTGGACGAGCCGCATCGAGGATGCTGGGATACGACGTCGGCTTCACCCTCCGGCCAACGTTCTTCGTTGTACCGGATTTGCGCGGCCCCGCGAGCGCCGCCGGGAGGGAGCGATGGGGGCTGCCAAGAAGCAGCCGTGGATCGCTTGTTGAGTAGCGACTAGCCGCGCGGGGGGATTATATCGTCATGGGCTGCCCATTCGCCGGTGCGCCATACGATCGGCAGCCGTCTTCATGGCCTCCCGGAAACGGATTTCATATACGGTCATCGGCCGACCTGCGCTTTCAACGGTGGAGAGAACCGCTTTCTTGTTAGTGTCTTCGGCCTTCCATCGCTCCTCTCTTTCTCTTCGTCTACTTCCGCGCCCCCACTCGTTCAGCATTCCAATCGCGAAGACGAAGATCAAAACCACCACGCCGGGACCGCCGGTGCTTACCGTCAAGACACCGCCGAAGATGAGAGCAACAACCCACCACATTATACGGTTACCCATCGACCTCACTCCTTCGATTCATCCGACCCGGCGATGCCTGCGCTGCGGCCTTGACGGCGGCCATCCACAAGCATGCGGATCTTCGCCGACAGGTGACCCGAGCCACCGCCGTCGTCCGGGCCGCTGCCCGATCCGGCGTCCCTGCTCTGTCCGGCTGCATCCGACTACAGCTCCGAGCCAGCGGGCCCAGAAAGCCCGCCTGGTCTGGGGCGCCTTTAGAGAGCAGACATCGATGACGTCCGCGAGGCCCTGTGTTACAGGGCCGCAAGCGCACTCAAGCTCACAAACGGGGCGTTGTCGCCGCGGACCGCAATCTTATCGCATGATTTTACCTGCGACGAGATCGGCCATTTGAAGGTCGTCACCTGCTCCCCGCGCCAGGAGGCCTCTTGCAACGCCTTCGCGGTCTTTTGCCTCCCGATTTTGGCTCATTTTCCACTTGCCTTCAATTCGTTCGATAACGATCCGTACGCCGATGATCCCGCGCAACATGATCTCGATAAAGCCCTCGGGCGCGTCGGAGACAGCCCACGGTGCTGCTCTACCGTGTTCCTGCTGAGCCGTGAGCTCGGTCACATGACGGCGGAGCCAGCGTTTGTCCTCCATCACTTCGGGATGACCGTGGACGTGTACCACCGCGTAATTCCAAGTCGGCACCACCTTTCCATGTTCGGCTTTCGAGGGGTACCAAGTCGGCGTGATGTAACCCTCAATTCCCTGGAAAATCATGAGCGCCTCGATTCCAGCCGCAAGATCTTTCCAGTGCGGATTGGCACGCGCCAAATGACATTCGATGACACCATTTCGACCATCGTCTTTGAGAACTGTCGGCAAGTGCGTGGCATAGAGACCCTGCGACCCCGCGGAAATGAAAATGCCAAATGGGTGAGCGCGAATGAGTGTGTGCATCTGCTTCAAATCGCCCACGCGAAAATGTTCGGGTTGATACATGTCGTTAGCCGTTACGCTGGAGTTGAGCCGGATCAGCGGATACTGGTCTATGCTAAGCCCGTTTATTCAACAACCGGGCTTACTTGCCACCAGCACCCGCAGCACCCCCAGGCCAAGCCGAAACGAAGATTTCCGATTCGCATCCATTTTGCCTTGACGAGCGGTCCCATATTCGCCTTGCCGTTGGAGACACCGAACCTTCGAGGCGGCAACTAAGCTACCACTCTGTACCGAGGATGCCTTATGGGTCGCCGTCGAAGGATACGTGCGCGTCTCGATCTGACGGCAAGCCGGCCCAGCGCTCCACATCGGGATGCCGGCTGCTGATCTCCTCGAAGATCGCCGCCGCTCGCACGCCGGGCGCAGCCTCAAGCATCGGCACGGTCTCGCTCCCCCGCACGTTGGCAAGCGGGCCGGGCCGCGGCGTCGACAGGGGCATGGCCTTTGCGATCGCAACCGCGGATCAGTTTCGATCCGATAGGCAGTCGCGATGGAGATCCCCGCTTTCGGGCGGCGCCGGGTTTGACGGGACCTCATATACAACCTCGTCTCGCAGTGTCGGCCAGGCAAGCGCTGATCCTTCTTTTAGTGGGGAAGAAGATGCTGCGCCAGGCGAAGCCCTCCCTTACAACCTTGGGGATATCCCCACCTGCGGAAAACGCTGCGCCGGCCGCGGGAGGAATGGCCTGCCTATGGTTGGGCCGGCACCCCATTCCACCGCGATGTTCCACCCCGATGAGTTCTCATCTTGATTGTCGCTGCCTTCTCATCCTGTTGTCGCTGGATCCACGCAGGCGTGGGCAGCAATTTCGTGGGAATCTTTTGGTTGCCCGCTGTCTGTGGAACCGGTTCTGTCCATCCGAGTGCACGCTGTCGACCCGCAGCATGACCTCGCGAGCGATGGACTTTGCCCAGGGCGGACGAGTCTGCGGCCCGATGATGATCAGCACAGTACCGCGCACGACGATCGACAACGCGCTGATCAAAACCCGGCGCGCGGTATAAGGGGATGGGGAAAAGGGCCGGCGAGGACGAATACGAAAATCCTCAGTGAGAGGCCAGACGGTCCCGATCGATATCGACGGTTGTCGCTTGCTGACCGATCCCAATTTCGTTGCACGGGCCGCCACAGGCCAGGCGCGGTCCCGCCGGCGAAGACCGCCGGCCCGGCCGTCTTGCACGTTTGACGCTCGCCTCCAGTCAATCTTAGGGCGCCCCCCTCACTTGTCGTGGCGAATGTCGGCCGGTCAGAGCCAAGCTGGCGTGCGGCTCGACCTGAGCGACCGGCGGCGTCTGACCCCGACGACATTCCGCATAGGCTGATTATCTGAGCGGTGCCGTCAGAAATCAGGCTTGACGGCGGTCGGGACTGCAGCGTCTTTTTCAGTACCGTATCTATATGGGTTTTCGGCACAGACACGTTCCGGCCATTCACGGAAGGCGCGCCGATAGGTTTTGGTCGCGGACCAAGCTGTTGTGAAGACGCCCTCATCTTCGACGGTGAATTGGAGTTGCAGTGCCTTGCCCTTATAGTTGGGGTCGGGAGCCCATCCTTCATTAACGGCGCCGCCACGGATATTCTCTCTGCCTCCACGCTCCCAAGCTTGCCTCGCGGCTTCGTAATCGATGAGCCGATAACGTTCCACCACGTGCAGGGCTTGAGTGTACGGCGTGCCGTACTGATCGATGGCGGAGAACGGCCCCATCTTAAATCCCACGGTGTCGATTACCAGGGTGTCGCCTTCGTAATGGCCAACAGAATTGCCATACCAGGATGGCGTCACCTGCGCCGGATGAGGCATATTCATGCGGACACGTCGGACTTCATGATCCTCCTCGTAAAGCATCGTGACCTTGTCGGACTGCTGCAACAATTGCAGTGCAGCGTTCGTGAAAATGAAGGGCACCCCTTGCGGCCAACACTGGTTGCGGGGGCTCGGATAGCCCAACCCCGCAAGTGACATCTCGGCGTGTTTCTTGACGACCTCCGCGGCCTCGGGCCGCAAGATCGGGTTTGTGTAGTCGCCCACCAATCTTGTGTTGTCGCTGACGAGTGGAGCATTCGCAGCCGTTAAGCGCCTGCCATCGGCGTCGAGAGTTTGCCTCCGCCGCGACGTGTTCAGAACCGGACCAGGGCCCGACAGCGGCGGTTCGATCCCGTAGAGGTAAGGATTGCCCCAAAGGCCTGAGAAATCCGGGGGCGACGCGATGCTTTGATTCCGATCCTGCGTGAAGGCTGGAATAGAGAATAGGGCTGCAGCTACCGTCGCGGCAATGATGATTGTTCGCATACTGGATTTCTCCCATCAGGCACCTGGTCGCGCACCACAAGCGATGCGCCAAC
The DNA here is from genome assembly GCA_030037185.1 of Xanthobacteraceae bacterium. The sequence continues at coordinate 11,631 of JASHRR010001451.1, forward strand.
TTCACGGAGAGTTCGCGCCATCACGTTTATGGCCCCCTGCACCGATCGCAAGATGTTTAGCGGTGCCCGAGGTCGATGGGAACCGGGTGGCAAGGCGCAGGCTGAATGACTAAATGACGCGATTGCGACGGACATCCCGGGATCGTGCGGACCTTCGGCGCTTGCGGTCATGGCTCGGTGCGACCGCGCCGCGAACAGGCGCCCCGGTTGCTGAACTTGAAGCAATCTTCGGCTGGCAGGGCGGCGGCCTCGCTCTACACCCGCGCGGCCGATCGAGCATGTCTGAGTAAAGGGCAGCCATGTCCAAGCTTGGCGGAACGACTGGCGAACAAACTATTCCCGCACCGAGCGGAAGGTCCGCTATCGGCTGGCCCAACCGTGGGCGCCGATTGCCTGAAGGCGGGCGTCGCGACCGATGCGGCAACTGTGAATACCAAAGGGAATCCCGCCACCGCAAATTCATGCTCTCCTCCTTTTTTTTGCTTGCGCTGGAAGCTCTCGCGTTGCATGTGCGTTTGGAAGGGACCGTGCTGTGCGTGCTCTTTGCTGCAAAGCATTCGAAATGAATTTCCTTCCGTCCACTCGCAGCTCCCGGGTCGGAGACACATGCGCCTGTCG
>JASHRR010001452.1 GCA_030037185.1 Xanthobacteraceae bacterium
TCTCGTCGGAGGGCTGGATTTCCCGCTGCTTCTCTGGCGACATTGAGGAGGCTTGCAATGGTGCCTCCGGAAGCGCCGCCGCGTATGGCTTTGACGCGCATCTTAACATGCGAGCAATAGCGCCCAAACCGCTCGAACGCTCGCTTTTGAAGGAAATGAACTCCCAGATCGGAGGGCACCGAGTCGAAGCCGCAACAGTTGACAATACGAGCTCCGGTCTTACTGGCTGTTTTCTCATAGCGATCCAGCATGCGCCGGATCCACTGCACTTCCCCGCTCAAATCGCAGTAATCTGTGCCGAGTTGCGCACAGACTTTGACGAGAGGCTCGCCGTATAAGGCGTAGGGGCCGACAGTCGAGACGACAACGGCGGTTTGAGCGCACATAGCGGCAAGCGAACGCTCGTCTTTCGCATCAGCAATGATGAGCGGAACTTCTGTGTCCGTCCTGTCGAGGGACCGGCGCATTAGCTCAAGTTTCTCAATCGAGCGTCCAGCCGCTGCCCATTTGAGCCCGCCAGACCTAAAATGGCTGGCAAAATAGCAGCACAGAAGCTTACCAACGAAGCTAGTCGCGCCGAAAGCGATGGCGTCATAGGGCCTTGCATTCATGGGTTACTCCAGCTAGCCCGTGAAACCCGCTACCTTTTTGTCTGCACCCCTAACCGGACCGGACGGCGGCCGGCGATAGGAGCTGCCATTACCTCGGTTCGCTGGGGCACGGTTACTTCCAGTAATCGTGTTTCTGGAGGGAATCCGACGCGTGTTACCACCCACCGGTCAGGCCGCACCGGAATCCTGGAACTCGTGCGCTCGACAGCGGCTGCCGGTGTCTTTCTCCGGCAAGGGCACAAACCTAGCCTCGGCGGCCTTGCCGTCGGCGACGTGCTCGTGGTCTGACCGGTACTCAACTATCCCTGAATCGCCCTCGGGTGCCCCTTGTTGGCCAGCCCCGGACACGCCCCGCTCGCTGGCCAAAACGTAGGGTCAACCGTGTCGCTGCACCAGAAGTCCTTGAACTGGCTCGGCGCCAGAGCTTTATAAATTACCGTGGTCGTGTCTAAGCGACGAGACGACCTCGATCGTTCGGCCCGCCCGGCCTTACGCGTTTCCGGTTCTGCGGTCGCGAGGCCGAGGAGGATGGGCTGGGCCAGCGGTTGGCCGTGAAGCCGTTCCGAGCACGACCCCAACGATAAGACGCGACAGGCATCTTGCTTTTGTCGCGTGCCTTAACCACCTGTATGCGCGGACCGGCGACTGTGGACGCGGTAACAGTGGCCAGCAGCCGCATCGGGGCGGGAAATCAGACTCACGACGAACGAGAACAATCCATTTTGCCAAGTTCGGCGATGACTTGACGCGCAGTTCGGCATCGAAAGCTGAGTGTGATCGAAAGCAGCGCGCCGACGCAGTGATTGGATCGGTAACTAATGGACGCGACCAAGAAGGGGCAGTGAAAATGGCCACGAAATCAGAAAACAACATCGCAGCACTGGCTGCAATGTTCCCGGCTGCCTTCTCCGCCGAACCATGGCAGGAACACCGCCCGTTGAAAGTCGGCATTGGCAATGACTTGGTGGCACGCGGCGTGCTCGGCAAGCGGCAGGTCAATGCCGCGTTGAAACGATACGTCGATCGTTTGATGTACCAGAAATGCCTCGCGGCTGGCGGCGACCGTGTTGATCTCGAAGGTAATGTTGCGGGCGAGGTATCGCATGAGCATCGCTTGCGTGCCGAGAGGCTGATCGCTCGCATCGAGGCGCGCCAGTTAGCCGAGACTGCAGCGGCCAGGGCCGCAGCCGAGAGCGAAAAGGCGGTAAGGCACGCCGCCATGCCATCCTCCGCATTCAACGATAAGGCCGTTTTCATACCGCTGCCTGCCCAAACAACGCAGCCCACCGGTAGCGGTCGCCTCGGGCTTGCTGACCTCAAGCGTGCAGCGCAGGAGCGGCGGGCGCGCCAGGAGGCCGGATGTGCCACGGGACAGCATGGATGACGCGGCCATCTTAGTCCGGGCGGAGCGGTTCATAACCCAGGGCGGACCTGCGCCGACAGCTTGGCCGAGGTCGCCGTGCCGGCCCGGCCAAGCTCGGCGAGCAGCGCCTTGGTCAGGTCGAGCTCTCTGATGAATAGCGCCTCGAGGATCTCGGGAATCCACTCGACCGGCGAGAGCGCAGCGGGCTCGGTTGCCCGCGCCGGATCTGACGAGGCTTGCGTCCGGGTCCTCGACGGCCAATGCGGCATTTAAACCCCGTCGGCGGTCTCACGCGATCGCAAAGCCCGATTCTGGCAGCAAGCAGCGCGTTCAGCTGGGTTTCCTTTACCATTGGCGATTCGGTCACTCTCCAGCGCGTCATCGTCGACGCACTGGTCAACAATGGTCCGCCTGATCTCAGTTATTCGTCGGGACGCTTTTCCTGGGCCTTCGGGTGGATATATGGTGCCGCAGCCTTGGCGGCCGCGAACCTAACCCAACGCCTAAGTTGGCTAACCTGCGGCGGAAGAGTTGCATCCCTCATGATCGTCAGCGCGAAACTCGAGTGGTTTGTCGGCCTTGATTTGTGCCAACCGCGCTCGCAAAGCCGCGGTTTTTTGTTGGGAGTACCTTCTTGCGACCGCTACCTGGGGTTTTATACCCGGCGGCCACCTATCAGCTCTCAGAGCTTCAATAACTTCTTCGCATTACGGTAATACACCTTGTCCTTTTCGTCGTCTGTCAACCCGATCTTGTTGATGAGGTCTACCCCCTCACGCTTCAGAACGAACAGGGGCGGCGAATCCGTGCCGAAGATGAAATGGTCGATACCCACGGTGTCGACCGCACAGCGCGCCGCCGGCGGATGATAGCAGGTCGATTCCAGGTACATCATCTTGAGATAATGGCTGGGCGGATGCCGGATTAGCATCGGCTCATAGGGTCCGAGGAAATAGGCCTCCTCCTGCAGCCGGTACGCATAATCCATGCGACCGATCATCTCGCAGATTCCGCCGCCCAGATGAGTGCCGACAAGCTTCAGGGTCGGAAATTTCTCGAATACGCCGCGCACGATCAACCGCGCAATGGCGAGCGCTCCGTCCATTGGCCGGCCGATGCTGGAGGCGAGGCGGTACTCCCGCATGCGTTCCTCGCCGAACCCAACCGATGGCGGGTGGATGACCACCGGAACGTCGAGTTCGGTCGCGAGCTGGAAGAACGGCAAGGCATCGTCATCGTCCGGATAGCTTCCTTGCAGACTCGACATGATCCAAGCGCCCTTGAGGCCGTCCCCCTTCACGGCGCGCTCGAACTCACGCAGAAACGGGTCGCCGCCATAGGGTACGATCGACGCCATGCCGACGATCGAGGGATGTTTCGCCTGCTGCTCGGCGTTGAACCGGTTCTGCCGCCGGCATCGTTCGAGTTGCTGGGGACGATCCATGTCGCGCAGATTGTGGATAGGATTGGAGATCACCGTGATATCGACGCCGCCGATCTTTGCGGCCTCCAACGCGTTCTCGATGGTTGTTGGGGGCTTGCCGATGCGGGGGGCACCGATATTGCGGTGAAACCCTGTCGCCGTGAACGCTGGCATATCTTCAGGCGGGAGCACGTGGACGTGGAAATCGATAATCATGTCTTCCTCTTGGACGCTGCCTGTCCGGTGTCCGTAGCCCGGATCGCGTATTGGCGATAGCTGAGGCTGGCAACCGGGGTGTCGTTGGCGACCGAATGAGACTACTCTACCCCCGAGTCGCAATCGACCAGTCGGGAGAAGTATGAGAGCGCATCGCACGTTCACTTACGGGCTAGCAGTAGCGCTAATGCGCTGACGCTTACGAGAACGAACCCACCTGCCCTCAATCTAGTGGACCCACTGAGTGCGCAGGGATGATCGGTTGTGACACGCGGATATGGGGGATGCCGCACAGTCAGTGATCGGGCAAAGCGGACGGCTCTGTTGGGGAGCACAGACGCAAGTGCGTATGCCTTGCAGATCTGACCCGCCGGCTTTTCTCTTCC
>JASHRR010001453.1 GCA_030037185.1 Xanthobacteraceae bacterium
TGCAGCCGGTTGGCACCGGCCCGTTCATAGTCAAGAAGGTGACGCCACATGTTTCGATCGAGCTGGTGCGCAATGCCAACTATTGGGACGCGACGCGAATCCCCAAGCTCGCCGGCATGATTCTTTATCCGATGCCGGAAGCGACGACACGCCTCGCGGCCTTGCGCTCAGGTCAGGTCGATTGGATTGAAGTGCCGCCGCCGGATGCGATTGCGAGCCTCAAGGCGGCTGGCTTCCAGATCAGCCTGCATCCCTATCCGCACACCTGGCCCTGGGTGCTTAATGTCGCACCTGGATCCCCGTTCGCGGACAGGCGCGTGCGCCAGGCGCTGAATTACGGCATCGACCGCCTCGGCCTGGTGAAGCTCCTCAGCGGCACGGCGACGCCGGCGACCGGGCTCTACGATGATGCCAACCTTGATTTCGGGGTACCGACGGAGCGTTACACGTACGACCCCGCCAAGGCAAAGGCGTTGCTGCGGGCCGCGGGCTACGGCCCAGATCATCCGCTCAAGGCGAAAATCATGATCACGCCGGCCGGATCGGGCCAGATGCTGCCGCTTCCGATGAACGAATTCCTGCAGCAGAATCTGAAGCCGCTCGGTGTCGATCTTACCTTCGACGTCGTCGACTGGGGCATGATGCTCGTTGCGCGGCGCAACCTTTCTTCAGCTGCGATTTCGCACGGCGACCACGCGCTTAACAACAGTTTGAACTGGCCCGATCCATCGGCGATCGGCCGCTTGTTCCAGGCGCAATACATTCCGCCGAACGGTGGTAACTGGGGCAGCTACACGAATCTGGAGGTCGAGCGGCTTCTGAACGAGGCCTATGCATCATTCGACGAAAAGTACATGAACGAGTTGATCGCCAAGGCTCATGCGATCATCGTCGACGATGCGCCCTGGCTGTTCGTGGTTCACGATCTCAACCCGCGCGCGATGAGTCCCAAGGTGAAAGGCTTCGTGCCGGCACAGAGCTGGTTCCAGGACTTCACTCGGGTCACACTCGACAAATAGTTCCACCATCTCTCCAAATACGCTCACGCAAGTGTGCCCCACCCGGACGCAAGGACCGCGTGAGCCAGAGTCTAGTCTTAGTCTGCGCCGGAGCGACCAGGCAGCTCCGCTGGAACCCGCCGACCCTTCGGTCCGGGTCAAGCCAATGGCGACCATCCTGACCTTGTCGATGGTCATGTGACTTTCGAGAACGCCAATCGCAGGTCTTCAGCGAACGTTCGTGCGCAATGACCTCTGGGCCGGAGAGGTACCGGTTGTGAATGCTAGATGGCTGATCGCGCACGTGGCATTGTAGAGCCGACACGATCGCGGCTCATCCGTCGACCCGTGGCGGGCTCATAAATGGGCGGAATCCAGCATGTCGTCACGATCCACATCAAAGAGCAGGCGGAAATCATGGTGCCGGTCTGCCCAGGCCGCGCTGTCGTGATCGAATATACCGGTAAGCCCACACCAGCGCGCGATCCTCCAGGCGGACGGAGAAGCGTAACGGCACCATGGTCGAAGCCGCGCTCACAGTCGAGGGGCGGACGGCCCATTGTTAGCCGCGGTCGCGAACGCGCACGGGTACCCCTCGCGAACCCGAGCGCCAGGCTGGCCGAATTCAGCCGGACGCGGCGAACGACATCGGCCCCAAGCTGGTTTCGGTCGCCGGGAGCGAGTTCCGATGTGGCGCACTATCGATTCAAAGGATCAGCTTCGAGCAGAAAACCACCACTTGTATTGTCGCTGGTCGCCGGATCGGGACCTCGTCCCTCCGCGAAGGCCTGCTCTTCCATGCGCCGTCCACGCAGGAGCCCGGGCAGGCCATAGTTTCCTTCGATGCAGCGCGGCTCAGGGTAAATTCTGTTCGCCTCATCGCTCTGCCTGGTGAATTCCTGCTTGACTGTCCAAGGCCGCGTCCACACCGTCGGATCTTCGATCGTGACGACGTACTCAATCGTGGTCGGGTTGCTCCGCGTCCAGCGCTCGACCAGATGCAGGTTTTCGCGCGACCCCTGATAATCGGTTTTCGGACTGAAGTTCGTCACGTCGATGACGAGGGTATCGCCCTCCCAGTGGCCGCGCGAGTCGCCAAACCACTGGCGGATTTGGGCCGGCAAGTGCGGGCTGCCGTCCATAACGATATTGCGTTGCCAGCCTTGGCCTTGACCTACGTCATAGAAAATGGAGATGCCGCCCGGTGTCTGCACGATGCTCCGGAAGCTGCCGCCGAACGCGGTTCCAAACTCGGGCAGCCCGCCGGTCAGGCAGCGATCATTCGGCCAGTGGTCCTCCGGGCCGTCGTCGCGATTGATGTGCGCGAGGTTGTAGCGCGGAGCAAGCTCCGCACGCCGCGCCGAGGGGGTCGGATTGTACGTGCCGCCGGCGCAAGCCGGCGACTTGCTCTTGCAGGTTTCGGTTGATTGCAACAGGGCGAGGTGAAATTCCCGGTCGGCGGCAGCGATCTTCTGCGCCTCCAGCGTCAGCGCTGGAATCCGGCCGTCGGGTGGATCGACAACCTTCGACGTGCGCGCACCGATGTGCTTCACGGACAGGAAGACCGAGTTGTAGGCGCCGGCGACGTCACGCTCGGTCCCGCGCTCGAGACGCTTGTCCTCATCGAAAAGCGCGGCTCGCGTCGCATCCAGTTCAGCGCGCTGTGCCGCAGTGAAGAATTCTTGGGTCGCGTATTTTGCGGATCGCTGCAGGGGCGTGTCGGTTTCATCGGTCCAAATGCCCTGCAGGTCTGGTTCGCCCCAGGGCGTTTTCAGCCCTTGCTCGGTAGCCGCTGGCGCTTGCGCCTGCGTCGAGGGGATGGGTACCGAGATGACGGCGCTCGCCGCCGCGATCGCAACCGTCGTCACCGAGCCTAAGAAGCGGGTGGGCATGATGATCTCCTCTAGTAAGCAGGAAACGCAACCAAGGCAGACGCCAATGTTGTTCATCTCAGATGGACTACTCGAACCGGAGTTGTGTTGAAGGTGCCATATGGCACCGCATGAACAGACGTCGTTGATGTGCAATTAGCGCCCGCCGCGGGCATCAGCGCTGCCGATAATTGACAGGACTTCGGCACGTCCCCGTTGGCAGCTCGCAAAGTCAGTCTACACCAATTTCTGTGGTGCATAGGAGGTGCTGCGACATCCAAAATTGGCCCGGACGGAGGGGCTGGTGTCAACGATCGGTGATTCATAGGGCATCAACGGATCTGCTGTGATCGTACCAGCAGGGCCAGGGGCGGAAAGTCTTTCACCGGGGCGGCGAAATGAGACTGGCCAGGGCTGATGCATGCTCAACATCCTCGGGCGCGGACGCACGGCGAGCGGCAAGATGCGGCGCATTTCTGCTTCCGGCAGGCGATCGCCGGATCACAGGAAACGAAGCGCCCGAGTAACCTGATGGGCTTGCTGGTCCTGCCCGGACGTTGATGGAGCTTTGGGCTCAGTTCTGCTGCAGATCAAAGGGACCAATGCCCGCGAGTTCGGCGTACTGGCGGATCGCGTCGGCCAGAAGCTTTCTTCACGTACAGTTGCACTTGGTGAAAAGCACTGGCACGGCCATTGTGATTAGTTTTTTCCGGCATCTTGGGGGCAGCGCGGCTCAGTCGATCGTGTTGAGAGCTCTCAAATCGTTGGAAACAGTTTCCATTAACGACCTCCTCCCTGCGTTGAAGCAGTACATTGCAGACAGCGGGATGACGACTGAAGAATTCAGGAAGCGCCCGGTACTCAATGCGCAACCTGCTTCACGCCTCGAGGTCAACTCCCTGCAGATGCTGGCGGGCAATAACCCGCAGCGCCGCTGGCACGATCCGCCAGGCGTTCATCCTCCCGGACCATTCAGTTTTCGAGTCGCATGAGCCGCGGTAGGATCGTCCTAAGCCCTCGACATAGGCCACTCTAGGTTGGGGTCAGGCCCTTGTCGGTGCCTCACTGCCGGGAACGCTTGCTTGGTTAACAATTTCTTGTTAGCACGAATATTATGAGCAGGGAAATTCATGTTAGCAGGAAATACGTGAGAAAGAACCGGCCATCTGAGCCGGGGACGAACATCGGCGTTCGGCTGCAGCATGATGGACTCGAACAGCTCGACGCCTGGATCGCAAAGCAGGACGATGCGCCGTCGCGGCCGGAAGCGATCCGGCGTTTGCTCGCGAAGGCGCTGGGTAGGAAGTGACGCAAGGGATGGAATCGGCCTTCCAGGTGATTGGGTGTTTTTTTGCTGCCGCCCTGGGCTGGGTGGCGCTGGAGTTTGTCGCCCGGCCGCTGCGCAAGTTTTACGATTTGAGGGGCGAGGTCAGCAGGCGATTGACTGAATATGCCAATATCAAGCCTCGCTGGCGGGAATTCCCGGGAGATCGCAAGGAATTGGAACTCTCTCAGGGAGAGATCGCGCGCCTCGAAAAGGCTCAGGATGTTCTGCGCGATCTCGCCTCACAGCTTGTGGCATTTGCCAGTAACGAAACCTGGGCGCTGCATGTCGCGAAGGCCATGGGTCATGACCCAAAACACGCTGCTGGCGGGTTAATCGGCCTTTCGAACAGAATCGACACGCACGATCCCCAAGATCATAAGTTTCATCGGAAAACGATCAAAGATGGCCTGTTTCGCAACGATCGCGATGTGATCTGAGGCGGTCGCGGTGTAGCGGCGAGAGTCAGTCAAGCGTGCGGAAAAGCGTTGTCGCTCAGGCCACCTGTCAGAACTTATTGTGCAGGGCGATGCGGGCCACCGACTGTAATCTCGCAGCAACCTCCCGCGCAATGCGAGACGATCAAGGCTGGCGTCAAGCCGGTCGAAGTCGTCCGCGTCAATATACCGGACCGGAGCGGACCCAAACGGCGGCCGATGCGGTCGTGTAGGAAGGCGGGAGAGGTCCAAGGAACGTTTGGTCGCCGGCACGCTGCGCGGGATCATTAGCCCCCGACCACAGCTCGCACCCTGCGTTAGCAGCTGGCCGAGAATCGGCGCTGTTGATGTTGGGGAGCACGACGCATGGGATCGGCCTTGCTGATCGTGAGCCGACCGCCATGGGCCGAGGAGTGCCTGCCGGCACACCTTGCCGGCGCATCGATGCGGCGCTCGCGAGCGAGGGACGCGCCGTTGAAGGCGTGGGCCGCGAGGAGATGGCCTGCCTGTGAATCAACGAGCATGCCAATTTCCCCTGCCGGCTTCGGCCGGCAGTCGCAATCGGCAGCGATGCGTGCAGCCAATGGTCGTTCTGACCTTCAACGCGAAGGAAAAAGGCTGGCTGAGCACTTGCCAATTCGACCCATTTTCTCTTTCGTTTGAGACCGGGGCCAGAACCGACGAAGTCCCCAGCCCTGCGCGCCGACGAGCCAGAAGGTGTAAGCTTAAGCGACGCGCACCACCGAAGTGATGCGTCCACCTCGGCAATGTTGCAGAGGAGCGTTTGAGCAAGACCCGTTTCGTGCCTATCTGACGTCTACTGTCTTGCCTTTCAGAGCCTGGAGCTCGAGGAAGCAGCCCCCGCGTGAGTCTTGAACCTATCTGCAACGCAGCCGGGGGCCAGAGTCCCCCTTACCGTGGTAACCCACCGCCTTGAACAAAACCGTCGCCTGAAGGGAAGGGATGGTTACAACCGCGGTCAGAAATCCGGCTTGTCGGCGTGCGGAATCGGCTCCACATCGTAGTTGAAAAAGGCGGCATTGTTTTCGGCGCAGACTTCCTCGCCCAAAGGGCCTTGTTCGACGCGTCGGTAACGCTGGAACGCGGTCCACGGCGTCGTGAAGGCGCCGGGGTCCTCGACATAGGCAATCGCTTCCAGCGCTTTTCCGTCCTCGATGATGCGGTAGCGCTCGACGACATGCAGCTGGTCGGTGTGCGGCGTGCGATAACTATCGACGAAGGTCCTGGTGGTGAGCCCGATCGTGTCCAC
>JASHRR010001454.1 GCA_030037185.1 Xanthobacteraceae bacterium
GATTCCATCGCCGCGCCCATCTTCCCATCGTTCTCTCGTCGGGTCTCTTCAATAAGCCGGTGAAAGTCCCGTGGTGGGGTGGCCGATCCCTCCGGATCATTCCGTAGCGAGAAACACTGGATCTGCTCCCCGGTCCATGTGCCAGGCAATCGACACAACGTGAGGCAATTTGCGGGCCATGGAAATCGAGGCTAGCGCAAATTGCGCTAGGGTAGGCCGGGCTCGGTGTCCGTCACGTGAAATAGGGACGGCCTAAGCACCGGTTTTGTCCAAGAAGGGAAAGGAGATGTCCATGTGCAGGTTACTGATTTCGTTAGGGCTCGTTTCCTCAGCGTTGCTTGGCACACCCGCAACATCGTCGGCAGAGGACGCGATCAGCAAATATCCTTGGTGCTGGGAGGGACCCCGGTCTTGCTATTACGCGACTTGGGAGCAATGCCATCGCGAGATATTAGGCCGGGGCGGCTTCTGCATACAGAGCCCTTACTATCGTCCGCAGTCTGCCGTCCGATCGCGCAGCTGAGCATTGTGTGCGTGTGGGCTCGTGCGGAATTGCATCCCTTGCGCGCCCTTGCGCGTGAATTTTTTTCAGCATGAATTCAAAAACAACCACAGGTTAATTCAAACATGCGTGGCGGTCGAAGACCAGGCGCCGGGCGCAAGCCCGGCGTGCCAGGCGAGCGCGCGATCGGTGTTCTTGGCGACGCGATGCAGAACAACAGGCCGGAGATATTTCATCCTTTCGGTCGTGCGCGAGTTTTCTGCGGCGCCCTGGTCCTGCCGAGTCCAGACTGCCGGCATGGTTGCAGACTGGGCTTTCGGGCGCGCCGACCTCGGTCAGCTTTGAGGTTACAAAGAGGCTCAACGATCTCACGCTCGAAGAGCTGCGCGCGCTTGAAGCTCGCCTTGAGGCGATCGCTTCATCGACGTCACGCCGCTGTCTGACCCTCAGGGCTTAACGGACACAAAGACCCGTAAGCGCGCTACTTCCGCGCGAGCAGATGTCGCTAGGACGCTCTCGTCGGATCTGCCTTTCGCGTTGTAGTTGCGGGGGATTTTGTCGCTGGCGACGCCACTGGGAGGATCGAGTGCGCGCTCGCGAGCCGGGGCCATGGCCGCGAGCGCTTGTTTTGGCGAGGGCCAACACCGGCCGCGGGGGGCCATCTCTCGGCACGTATCCTGCGCGAGCGCACAAAGGGTTACGGGGAGAAAGGCGGCAAATGCCGCGGGAGCGAGCGCGCGCAGGTTCATTGGGGCGTTCCGAGCTTCACGACGGCGCAGTTGTCGAAAAGCTGTGCCGTCGTGCGGTCGCGCGTAGCCGGAATCCCATGTCTAAGGCAGTGTTTCGCTGCGGTCCCCCAGTCGCCGCGATTGATGGCTGCATTCATTGTCACATAGCCTCGCAAGCCGGTCGCGCGCGATGGCGGCGCATCTTCCCATGGCCCGCGCCCAAATTATAGATCATGAAGGCGCGGGGCGTGAGTCGCCGGTCACCGATGAAAAGCGTGCGTGGGCACTGATGGCGATCCAAGCCAGGGCCGACCGGGGCGACGAGGCGGCGGTGGCCACGCTCGCGGCCGTGGAGCGGCTTTTCGCTCGGGCAGCCTGCATAGGCGAGATTGAGCCCGAACGACGAGCCGTGCATCCATTCGGGATTTAGCCCGGAATTCTCAAACATTATCGTTTGAGAAAACCGGGTTAGAACAGGAGGCCATCGGCCTTCCAATGCCACCAACGTCGGCGCCGACAAGGACAGCGGGCCGCGTCAGCGCCGGGCGATCGAGCGTTTGCCAAGTCAGCCGGCTTACGAGATCGCGGATTGGTTTTTACGACGCAGACGTTAAAGGCTCAGACCCTATCAGGAGTCGGCCGGGCTTTGCGGCACGCTAGCCGCTTTGCCCGCGATCTGATAGCGCAGGAGCTCGGCATCGGCGTGCTGACGAAGCTGGGCATGCGGGTGCTGACCGCGACGGGCGACGATCTCACCAACACCGACGACCCAGGCGGGGGCTTGATTCGTCGGGCGTGAGATCCGAGCCAAGTCGGCGGGGGCGAAACTCCAGCGGGCTGCCCGTTTTACGGAATGGTGTCGGCAGCCAACTTTCGAAGGACGGGACTGACATTTCCTTCTATGTCGAGCGCCGCAATGGTATCGGCTGGGTTTCGTGCGATACGACGGATGACATGGCCGGTGCTCTATTGCCCGCGGCGGAACGAAACGGTTCCGAGTTCGTATTTTACTGCCTGGCACGTGCAGTATAATTTCGAACTGATTCGACAGAACATTCGGTTGCACTCTTTTCGGACCCGCCAATAGCCAGGCCGGTAGCTAAACGGCGCCGCTTTTTGCGCTTCTCTACGCCGGGAAAATTAAACATTCGTTCGGTGCTGAGGAACTTCGAGGGCGAGGTGGCGAGTCGGTCCTGAAGGAGCTTACCGGCCTGCCTGAGAGCCCGCGGCGTGCCGCAATCTGTATGCCGAGTGGAGCGATGGTCAGGTTTGTCGGAAGGGCCTTCTGCATAATGAGGCGCTGCGATCCTGAGGCTGGGGCCATCATGACGAGCCGTGCGCCGGATCTTGTCGGAGCGTGGATTGAACGAGTCGAGTCGAGCGACGGCGGGCTGACCCTTTTCGTCGATGGCGTGCGCCGGTTCGGACTTCTGTTCGGTGGCCGCATCATCTTCGAGGGGGTAAGCAAGCTGGAAGGCACCGATCCCCGCCTGCCGTCCGGCGCACCCACGCTCACGGGCGGTATGACCGTTCGCGCACAGCGTTCTGAGCCGGGAACCACGCTGCTAGCCGATGTTTCCCTTATTGCAGCGATTGAGCAACGCGAAATGACTGATTTTCTTTGAGTCGGTCCTTGATTTTCTCAAAAACGTAGGGACAGAGATTTATCTGAAGTTGCGTTATTTTCGTTTGCAATTCGCTGATTCTCATGTTGGTTTTGACAGGGACAGG
>JASHRR010001455.1 GCA_030037185.1 Xanthobacteraceae bacterium
TATAAGCCCACAAGACCCGCCCGCCGTCATGTTACTGGCCCAGCAGGCCAGCTCGCACCCACCATGATAGGCGCACGGCCGCGAGGCGCTTGGCGGCGGCCGCGGCCGTACGGGCGCTGTCGAACAGACCAAAGCACAACGAACCCGACCCCGACATGCGGGCAAGCCGGCACCCGGCGAGCCCTGAAATGGCCCCGAGTACATCAGCAATCTGCGGCGCAAGCGCGATCGCCGCCGATTCGAGATCATTGCGCTCGGTCGCGAGCCAGCTCAGCAGCGCGTCGCGCTTGGCCACCGGAGGTGGGGGGGCGGACGACCGCGCTGCCACTCGCTCACCTGGGGCAAGACCCAGCGCGTTGAATACCGATCCCGTCGGCAACGGCAGGCCTGGATGAACGATAAGGATGCCGAGCTTCGGCAGGGCGAGAGGCGCCGAGAGGACCTCGCCGATGCCGCGCATAATGCGCGGTCGTGGATCGAGGCAGACGGGAACATCCGCGCCCGTGGCGCGCGCCGCATCGTGAATGCGCGGGTCTTCAAGGGCGAGACCGTTGACCTTTGCGATCAGCCGCAACGCTGCCGCCGCGTCTGCCGACCCGCCGCCGAGCCCGGCGCCGGAGGGCAGCCGCTTGACCAGCGCGAAACGGCCAAGTCTGAGGCCCTCGATCCGCTCGGCGAGCGCCCGCGCGGCACGCATCGCCAGGTTATCGGCCAAAGGTCCGGCCCCCGCCGCCATCGGACCCGATACTTTGAGATCGAGTGGCCCGTGCGACCACAACGTCAGACGGTCGCCGAACGGCGCGAACGCCACCAGGCTTTCGATTTCGTGAAAGCCGTCATCGCGGCGACCGAAGATGCGCAGCGTCAGGTTGATCTTGGCGGCAGCGAGAGTTGATTCTGGTTTAGGGAGGGCCACAGGGCGGGCAAACGCATACTCTGTTTCAGCTCCGGCCATTCTCAATTCAAGGGCCAGCGACCCACGGACAACGCTAAAGTCGGAAAGGACTCACATTCTGTTGAGGCTGCTCGAAACACCGCATGCCCCACTAACCCCCCCATGCCGGTGAGCTGGAACTTGCGGGCGGGGTAATCCCGCTTGCGGGGAGGGCCGGTGGGCGGCCTTGCCCACTGGGCCCTACCTTGCGCGGCGAGATTGCGTCAGCCCCCGCCTCCGAGGCGCTTCGCCTGCTTATCGGCGTCGACGGAGTTTGACTTCTCTTCCTGGAGGCCCACCTTGAGCTTTTGTTCGATTTTCGCGAGCTCATCGTCTTCGGGCTTGAGGTCGCGTGCATGGGACCACTGAAATTTTGCCTCCAGCATGCGATCGACCTTCCAGTAGACGTCACCCAGGTGATCATTGATGGTCGGATCGACGGGCTTCAATTCGACAGCCCGCTCAAGGTTCTTAACCGCTTCGTCGTAATTGCCGAGCCGGTAGTAAGCCCAACCCAGCGAGTCGACGATGTAGCCGTCGTCGGGCCGCTGCTCGACAGAGCGCTTGATCATGCCCATGGCCTCGTCAAGATGAACGCCCTGGTCGATCCAGGAATAACCCAGATAATTGAGCACGTGCGGCTGGTCGGGATACAACTCAAGCGCTTTCTTGAAGTCCAATTCCGCGTTGGCCCATTGCTTGGCGCGTTCGTAGCAGATGCCGCGGAAATAGTACGTGGTCCAGTTTATCTTCGTGGGCTGTGAAATGAGGCCGATCGCCTTACCATAACTGTCGGCGCAGCCCTCGTACTGCTTGCGCTCGCGCTGGATGTTGGCGAGCGCAATAATCGCGTCCATATCATCCGGCTTGGCGGCAACCACTTTCTCGAGGTGCTTTATTGCTTCCTCGGTGCGATCCAGGGTATCGAGGTCGGTGGCGAGCTGGATGTCCGCGACACCTTTGAGGGGCGAGGAGGCCGGCACGCGCTCATAAACCTTGATCGCCAGTTCGGGCTTTTTCATTGCATCGTAAAGATCGGCAAGCGACAACTGCGCCAGCGCGTGGCCAGGCTCAAGGTAGAGGGCCAGCTGGAGATAGGCGAGCCCGCGATTGGCGAGGGTCAATTCCTCCTCGCGCCGGCCGAGCGCCGCACCGAGTCCATAGAGCGCTTCGGCGGCGCCGGCTTGCGCCGTCTCGACTATCCGGGGGAGCGGCATATCCTTCTTGAGCAGCGTCACCGCCTCGACGGTGATCGGCGGGTACCGCGTCGGCTGCTTGTCGTATTCCTCATAAAGCTTGAGCGCCTCGTCGCGTGCTCCGTTTCGTGACAAGAAGCTGGCATGGGCCTGCATGACCCGCAGCGCGTTGGTATCGAGCATGTAGGCATGCTCCAACCGCTTGCCGGCTTCTTTTTTGTTGTTCGCCAGATCGAGGATCAGACCGGCATGCATATCTTTGAATATGCCGTACCACTCCGGACCACTGAGCTTGTCGATGGTGTCGACCGCGCCCTTGACGTCATTGGCGCCGTACGCGGCCCAGGCCGACAACAGCGCCCCCATGAGATCGTTGACCGGCCCGTGCATGGCCTGGCTCAGATGCGCCCGGGCGTCTTTCCATTGTTTCTGCTTGAGCGAGCGCACGCCCAGAACAAGATGGGCATTGCGGTTATTGCGATCGAGCTGCACAAGCCGCTCGGCGAGCCGCACCGCTTCATTGATGTCCCCGGCGGCCAGCATCGAATAAAACGTCTGCTCCAGCAGTTCCGGATTGCGTTGGTCCGACCTGAGTGCAGCCCGGAAGTAGGTCGCCGCCGCCTCGGCATCGCGGTCCAGATTAGCCTGGCGCGCGGCGAGGTAGCTCCCCGCTGGGGAGAAGTGGCTTGCATCGTGCACACCCGGCGCTTGCGCCGCAACAGCTCCCGGAATTGACCAAAGCGTCGCGGCTGCAATCACGGTGAAGGATCGGTGCAGAAATATTTTCACGGGTCGCTGATCTCCAGCGGGGTAAGTTTACATGCCGGAGGTCCCGCCAGCCGTCCGGCTCCAAGCAACCTAGTGAACACTTTCGAGAACGCGCCGCAAGGTCATTCGCGCGAATTTCGGCAAGTTTGATCGCCCCCTCCTCACCTCCCCGGCAAGCAGCCGGGACGGCAGGGACGGGCCCCGAGCGTGATCGGTGCCATTGGTGCGGCAATCCGGTATTCACGATCGGCGTGCCCTGGAGCGCCCTTCAGTCGGCGCGACGACAGTATAACGGGCGTCATTCTAATTGACTGCATCGCCCCCACACCTCCCCTCGCTGAGCGAATAGTGTAGAAGCTCGTTTGCCGCGGATTGGCGGCAGGATTATGATTTTAGCATATCATCACATGTTCTGATAGTTGGGGCCACCACCGCCCTCCGGCGCCAGCCATTCGATATTGCCGTTCGGATCCTTGATGTCGCAGGTCTTACAGTGGATGCAATTTTGGGCATTGATCACGTAGGTTAGAGTGCGATCCTGCGCCACCCATTCGTAGACGCCGGCGGGACAATAGCGCGAAGACAGGCCGGCATAGACGTCGTGCTCGGACCTCTTGTGCAGTTCGAGATCCGCCACGCGCAGGTGAACTGGCTGATCTTCCTCATGATTTGTATTCGACAGGAAAACTGACGACATGAGGTCGAAGGTGAGCTTGCCATCGGGTCTTGGGTAGGGGATCGGGCGACATTGTGCCGCGGTCTTGAGGCAGGCGCTGTCGGGCTTGGCATGCCCAAGGGTGCCGAACAAGGACAGCCCGACGGTGCTGGCCCACATATCGGCACCCGCGCAGCCCACGCCAAACACCGTACCGAGCTTCGACCACAGCGGCTTGGCGTTGCGGACTTTCCACAAATCGGCGCCAATCGGCGAGCCGCGCCAGCTGGCCTCATAGGCGGCGATCTCGTCGTGGGCGCGGCCTGCCGCGAGGGCTTCCGCCACGTGCTCGGCGGCCAATATGGCCGATCGCATGGCGTTATGGGTCCCCTTGATGCGGGGAACGTTGAGGAACCCGGCTCCGTCTCCGATCAGTGCCCCACCCGGGAATACCAGCCTGGGCACCGACTGCCAGCCGCCTTCGGCGATCGCCCGGGCTCCGTACCCGAGGCGCCTGCCGTCCGTGAAGGTGTCGCGAACGAGCGGATGAGTCTTGAAACGCTGAAATTCCTGAAATGGCGAGAGATAGGGGTTCTGATAATTCAGGTGCACAACGAAGCCGACCGACACCAGGCAGTCATCAAAATGGTAAAGAAACGAGCCGCCGCCGGTACGGTTGTCGAGCGGCCAGCCCAAGGTGTGCTGCACCAGCCCGGGCCGGTGTCGATCCGGTGCGACCTGCCACAATTCCTTGAGGCCGATACCGAACTTCGGCGGCTCGCAGTCCCGATCGAGAGCGAAAAGGGCGATCAGCGCCTTCGTCAAGTGGCCGCGCGCGCCTTCGGCGAACAGCGTATATTTCGCCCGCAATTCCATGCCGCGGGTGAATGAACTCTTGGGTTGGCCGTTGCGGCCGATGCCGACGTCGCCGGTGGCGACCCCGACAACCTCTCCGCGTTCGCCGAACAGCACCTCGGCGGCGGCAAATCCGGGGTAGATCTCGACCCCCAACGCCTCCGCCTTGGCGGCGAGCCAGCGGCACACATTGCCCAGCGAGACGATAAAATTACCGTGATTGTTCATCAGTGGCGGCATCAGCGCACCGGGAAAGCGCAACGCGCCGCGGGTGCCCAGCAGGTAGAAACGATCGTCAGCCACAGCAGTCTTGATGGGCGTGTCCTCAAACCGCCAATCCGGCAGCAGCACGTCGAGCGCAGACGGGTCGATCACGGCACCGGATATGATATGGGCACCGACCTCGGAGCCTTTTTCGACGACCACGACGGAAATGTCGGACGACAGCTGTTTTAACCGGATAGCGGCGGCAAGGCCCGAGGGTCCGGCGCCGACTACCACCACGTCGAACCCCGTCGATTCGCGGGCCGGCATATCCATCACCAATCTCCATGCTCCGGGTTTTGACGAGCGCGCCGTTTTTCGGTTTACCCGCCGGCCCAATCAGCGCAGCCGCTCCGCTCGCCAACCGTAAATGCCAACTATGAAATGTGCTAGTGATCCCGGCATGAGCATCATTCGGCCAGACGACATCTGCGCGCTCCTTGCCTTCTATGTCGAGGCGGGGGTCGATGCCGTGCTCGACGAGGCGCCCGTCGACCGGCTTACTGCTTGGGCGCAGGAGCCGCACTCTCCG
>JASHRR010001456.1 GCA_030037185.1 Xanthobacteraceae bacterium
TATCTGGCGCGACCGGAGCTTGCGCCGCCCGCGAACGCGTGCATCGTTGAACACACGCTCCATGCCGCGCTGCTGTCCGATCCGTGGCGGCCCGTTACGCAGGCGGAAATCGATATGATCGGCGACGCCGATGCGCGCGAAAACTGGCAGCACATGATTGCCCTGCGCGATCACTTTGCCGCTCATCCCTCGCTCGAAGCAGCCTATATCGCGCTGGTCCGCCAAAATATGCGAGTGCCGCCACTGTTCGTGGATCAGCTCGTGCACGTCATTCTCCGCAACGCACTCGATGGATGGGATGATGCCTATGTGGCGCGCGCCGCGGAACTCTTTTATCGCTCGCAGCGCTTGACGATGCACGGCGGCTCCCTGCTGGCGGCGGATCAGGAACATGTCGATAACAATGCCGCTGCCGTTTCGCCCCTGGCCACAATGTTTGGACTCGCCGACCAACACGGCATCGAGCTCCTTTCTGAGGAGAATGCGGTGCGCTACTGGGAGCGCAGCGATCGTTTCGATCTGGCGCTCGATCTGACCGCTGGCCGGCGCGGCCTCGCCGCGCTCGGCAGCGTGATCGTATGCTGGGTCAAGCATCTCCTCGGCATGGACATCACGATCGAGCCGCTCAGTGAGCTGCGCAACGTAGCGCTGACGTGGTACGTTGGCCTCGACGCCAGCGGCACGAAGATCGGCGATGCCTTATGGAACGGCACTGAACTCGACAACATGACGCGCAGCAGCGTCGTCGGCTTATTCCGTGTGACGTTTCGTGACACCGGCATAGTGCTGGAAACGGTCGCGGGCGATGCCGTCTATCTCATCCTCGCCATGGCGCCGGACAAGGTGCTCCGTGTCAAGCCGCAGAATCTGCTGACCGGCCTGCCAGTGCGAGATTGGAAAATCGTGACATGAGCCACACTCAGCCAGACAATCGTATTCCGGTGGGCGTCGTCATTGAGCGGCGCAAGGCGACGAGTCCGTGGGCAGATTTTTTCTGGCGTCCGATCGCTGCGCTGCCTGGCATTCCCGATGCCAAGCCGTGGACCGTGCTCGACAGTGATGCGGAGCGCACGCGGTTTTACGGCGGCTCGGCCGAAATTGAACTGCACCGGTCGGGCACCTCGGGATATCGCGACAATCTCGTATCGGGTGCCGCATCGTTGTGGGTGGTGCTGCGGCCGACCGGCGTTGAGCCGCCTTACGAGATCGCCGCCGTCACCGCGGATCCCAGTGAAGGCGAGGCCTACAGCGAGAGTGCAGCCAACCTTGTCGAGGCGGTGCCGATGCCCGAGGCGATATGCGCGGCCCTCACCGAATTCGTTGTCGCGCACCATGTTGAACACCCCTTTGTAAAGCGAGAACGCGACCGCCCCGATCCGGAAGCGATGGCGTGGCGCGGCTCATTGAAGGATCGCAGATGAGTGAACGGGACTCTGCGCCAGGCGATCTTTTGCGGCGATGGTCGCGGCGCAAACGGGCGGCTGAAGCGCAGTCCCGTGAAGCGGACCAAGTTTCCGAATCTGGAAGTGTCAAGACGAGCGCGCCCCCTCGCAGCGTCGAGCCCGACACGCCTGAATCACCGGTTTCCGATCCGGCGATTCTGCCGCCAATCGAAACCATCACCGCGGCGACCGACATCCGAGGCTTTCTGGCGCCCGGCGTGCCTGTCGAGCTTTCGCGTGCGGCGCTTCGACGCGCCTGGATGACCGATCCGGCGATTCGCGATTTCGTTGGGCTTGCAGAAAACCAGTGGGACTTCACCAAGCCCGATGCGGTGCCGGGCTTCGGGGCACTCGAATTGACGCCGCAAATGCGCCGCATCATTCACGAATTCGTCACCAGTGCCGCAAACGAGGCGGCGCCCGGCCGCAATGCTGATTCCCAACGTGTAGTTCGAGCGTCGCAGAAATTGCACGAGGAAACATCGCTCGCCATGGATCAGACAGCGGATACCCGGGTCGCTGGGCTAGGTGATGCAGGACAATCCACGGCGCAACGTGTGCCGTCAGTTGTGCGAAGCAGCCTCAATGCCGCCGCTATTCAACGAGACTCCGAAGCAGCGAGTGGGGATCAGGCGCTTGCGCACCGCAAGCACGGTGGCGCACTGCCAAAGTAGTAGCGTGCTCATAGCCTGCGGCTATCGACCGTCACCTCATAGCCTCCGGCTATTGACCCCAACGTTTCTGGCCGCCTAAATGTCTTGCTGCGCCTCATAATCTCACAAGTAGAGACAGCGATGCGCGATCCTGGACTCGAGCGGGCTATTCGTGCCGCAGGCGGCATCGGCGCTCTTGCGCGCAAAATTGGTATTTCACAACCATCGCTGTCGAATTGGAATCGGATCCCGGCTGAGCGTGTTCTGACTGTCGAAGAACTTACCGGCGTCGATCGCGCCGTGTTGCGTCCGGACCTTTATGGCGAGTCACGGGACGAGGTCGACGCGGCGCGTGCCCGCGAATACGCGCTGCTCGCGACACTGCTACGCCGTCCACCTACTGATCTATTGGGCCGCATCGCGGCGCTCGGCGCCGATTCTTCTCCGCTTGGCCTTGCCCATACGGCGCTTGCTGAGGCGGCAGCCGCAACGAATCAGCAGCGTGTCGAGCGCGAGTTCTTCAACTTATTCATCGGCATCGGGCGCGGCGAATTGTTGCCCTACGGATCGTACTACCTCACTGGTTTTCTCAATGAGCGTCCGCTTGCGCGCCTGCGCAACGATCTCGTGCGTCTTGGCATCGAGCGTGCCGCGGACGAGGCCGAGCCGGAAGATCATGCCGCCGTACTGTGCGAGATCATGGCGGGGCTCGCGGACGCACGCTTCGATGCGCCCGCCGGAAGCGATCGCAAGCTATTCGAGAAGCATATGTCGCCGTGGATCGGCCGATTCTTTGCCGATCTCGAGCAGGCGAAAGCGGCAGTGTTCTATCGCTATGTCGGAACGATCGGACGGATGTTCGTTGAAATAGAGAGCGAAGCTTTCGCGTGGGCGCCGTGAAGCAGAGCATCCGCCGTCGCACCGGATGCCGACGCAAAGACGCAGTCAGGGAGCGAGCGCCATGAAGACGGAAACCAAGACGGGACGTCGTGACTTCCTTCGCGCTCTCGGCGCCGGTGCAGTCGCCACCACGTCCGGAGCCCTCGTCGAGAACGCGGCGGCCGATAGCGAATCCAACGACGAGAAGCGCAAGCCGCGATATCAGCCGAACTCGCCGGACGTACAGGCCTATTACCGCGTCAACCGTTATCCCGCGAAATGAGGAGGCGGCCGTGCTGATCAAGAGGACGGACCGTCAAGCGCGCCACCGCCCGATTGCTGGCGCTTTGCCTATCGAGAGCGATCGCGATCTCAATCGCCGCGCGTTTCTGCGCCGCTCAGGATTGGTGGCGGGCAGCCTCGCGGCACTTGGGCCGCTTTCGCTCGGCTCGGTGCGCAGGGCGGAAGCTGGACCCCCGCCGCTTGCGGGCGCCCAAGTCGCCATTCGTAAAAGTATCTGCACGCACTGTGCAGTCGGTTGCACAGTGACTGCGGAAGTCGCCAACAATGTTTGGATCGGCCAGGAACCGAGCTGGGACAGTCCCATCAACCGCGGCTCGCACTGCGCCAAGGGCGCCTCGGTGCGCGAACTCGTGAGCGGCGAGCGCCGGTTGAAATATCCGATGAAGATGGCAAACGGGCGGTGGACCCGCATCACCTGGGACCAGGCGATCGGCGAGATCGGCGACAAATTGATGACGATCCGCGCACAGTCGGGACCGGATTCGGTCTATTGGCTCGGTTCGGCCAAAATGACCAACGAAGGCTCCTATTTGTTCCGCAAATTCGGCGCGTTCTGGGGCACCAACAATACGGATCACCAGGCCCGCATCTGCCATTCGACCACGGTTACCGGCGTAGCCAATACCTGGGGCTACGGCGCCATGACCAACAGCTTTAACGACATCCGCAATTCGAAGACCATCGTCATCTGGGGCGGCAATCCCGCCGAGGCACATCCGGTCTCGTTGCAGCACCTGCTCGAGGGCGCAGAGCTCAACCGGGCGAATTTCATCGTTGTCGACCCGCGCCTCACGCGTACCGCTGCGCACGCCACCGAATACGTCCGGCTCCGGCCCGGCACCGACATCCCGGTGCTTTACGGCATGATGTGGCATATCATTCAGAACGGCTGGGAGGACAAGGAATTCATCCGGCAGCGCGTCTATGGCTATGACGATCTCCGCAAGGAGGTCGAGAAATGGATGCCGGATGAAGTGGAGCGGGTGAGCGGCGTCCCCGGCGAGCAGCTCGAGCGCGTCGCGCAGATGTTCGCCACGCAGAAGCCCTCGACGCTGGTGTGGTGCATGGGCCAGACCCAGCACACGGTCGGCACCGCCAATGTGCGGGCCAGCTGCATCGCGCTGCTTCTGACCGGAAACGTCGGCGCGCCCGGCACCGGCGCCAATATCTTCCGCGGCCACGACAACGTGCAAGGTGCCACCGATGTTGGTCTCGATATCGTGACGTTGCCCTTCTACTACGGCCTCGCGGAAGGGGCGTGGAGGCATTGGAGCCGCGTGTGGGAGGTCGACTACGACT
The DNA here is from genome assembly GCA_030037185.1 of Xanthobacteraceae bacterium. Next base: position 4,577 of record JASHRR010001456.1, read on the forward strand.
ATCTGCAGTCGCGGTTCGATTCCAAACAGATCATGGAGGCGCCGGGGATTCCGCTGACCCGGTGGTTCGACGCGGTCCTGCTGCCGAAAGATCAGGTCGCGCAAAAAGACAATTTGCGGGCGATGTTCGTGCAGGGTCACGCCAGCAACAGCATTACCCGCATTCCCGAATCGTTGCAGGCTTTGGCGAAGCTTGATCTTTTGGTGGTCGCCGATCCGCATCCGACGACATGGGCCTCGCTGTCGGTCGAAGCCGGCCGCAACGACGGCACTTATCTCTTGCCGGTCTGCACGCAGTTCGAAAGCTCCGGCTCGCGCGTTGCCTCCAACCGTTCGCTGCAATGGGGTGAGCAGATCGTCGAACCGATCTTCGAAAGCAAGGACGACTATCAGGTGCTCTACCTGATGGCGAAGAAGCTCGGCTTCGCGGATCTGTTGTTCAAGAACATCAAGGTCGAGGGCGACCGCCCGGTGTCGGAAGACATCCTGCGTGAGATTAATCGCGGAAGCTGGTCGACGGGCTATTGCGGACAGTCTCCCGAGCGCCTCAAGGCGCATATGGCGAACCAGAAGGATTTCGATCTGGTCACCATGCGCGCCACCAGTGGTCCGCTGAAGGGCGATTATTATGGCCTGCCGTGGCCTTGCTGGGGCTCGCCCGACGTCAAGCATCCCGGCACGCCGCTCCTTTACAACACCA
>JASHRR010001457.1 GCA_030037185.1 Xanthobacteraceae bacterium
CAATTAGGAGAGGCAGACGGCGTGCGTGCATTGCGCAGAGATGAAAAATGGCGTCGAGTCATGAATAATCCGGGCTAAGATCGACGCGGCCCGCGCGCGCGGTCTCGACATTACCGCAAACCAGTATCCCTACACGGCGATGGAGCACCCTTGGGCGCGGCTGTTTCCGAGCTGGGTGCAGAATATGCCGCGCAAAGACGCCATTGCGATGCTCAAGGAGCGGGCGTTCCGCGACAAGATCAAGGCAGACCCGGAATTTGCCGAATACGTGAACGAGCATGGCGGCTGGGAGGGAATCATCGGCACGGTCTTCAATCGGCCCGACAACAGGCAATACGAAGGGAAATCGATTCTCGAAATCTCGCGGCTGCGCAAGCAGGATGATCCGGCCGAGACGTGCTTCGACCTGGTAGTCGAGGAGGGCGCCTTCGTTCCCGGCGTGCATCACACCATGTCGGAAGACGACGTGCGATTTGTCATGCAGGTGCCGTGGGTGTCGATCGCGTCCGATGGCAGCGCGCTCAATTTGGCGGCGCCCGGCAAGCCGCATCCGCGAAGTTTCGGCACCAACGTGCGGGTACTCGGCAAGTATGTGCGCGACGAGAACGTGCTCCGGCTGGAAGAGGCCGTGCGCAAGATGACGTCGTTGCCGGCTCAGACGCTGAGACTGAAGGACCGCGGGCTCCTCAAGGAAGGCTATTGGGCCGATGTCGTCGTATTCGACCCCGCAACGGTGTCGGATACCGCCACCTATGAAAATCCGCAGCAATATGCCACGGGCGTGCCGTTCGTGCTCGTCAATGGCACGGTCGTGATCGACCACGGGGATCACACCGGCGCGCGGCCCGGAAAGGCCATCTATGGTCCGGGCAAGAGCAGCGGTGACAGGCCGAGGCGCGACAGTGCGGCGAGCGCCGAGAAATCGCCGTAGAGCGCCGCTCGCTATCTCGGTATCGAGATTGACGTGCCATTGTGATTGTCAAGAAGATCGACGTCTGAAGTGCCCGGGCCGGCCGCCTGTCAATCGTCGAAGAGGGCACAATTCGGGAAGTCCGTAGCTCGCGTCTTGGTTCTCCTGCAGTGAGCTGATGACGCCAACGCTCGCGACGGCTGGGCGGCCGAAATCGCGGGCAATAGCGACGCGGTGGAGTGCCGTAATGGTCGGGGATGCTGCTGATCGCGGACGCTGAGTTCCCTCGGCGGCCGCAAGACCTATGAACCTAGATCCGTGAGTTGAGACGCGGCGCGACTCAGCGGATCGTTGTTATCATTAGTGATGGGAACGAATCGCAGTGTTATCCGGGATCTCCCGACGGGTGAATGTCGGCTGGGCCTGTCGTGGCCGATACCTTCGCGGGCCGCATCCATCGATCCCGGCGACAGACTGCTCTGGAACAGCCCTTCGAGATGGTGCGATACCCGCTCCATTCGCGGGAAAGCGAATTACTGTCGTCCGCTGTCGTAGCTATGCTCACCAGCCACACTTCGAAATCGACGCGCCAGGTAACTATCGGATTCTGCTGCCGGCTTAGATAACTGAGCCCGCGCGCGGCGATCCTGCCGTTGCTGGAAGTCCCGCGACTGTCGTTTGACGCGCTTCGGGCGCTCTGCCGCCTAATTGATGCTCATCGGTCATCACCGTCGTCCCCAACGAGTCGGATAGACGGAGGTGAGCATGGACCAATGTCACCCGCGGCAGCAACTCGATTTACTCGCGTTGGCAGAGGGCAGTGCCTGCTGTGCTCACCGCAACCCCGAAAGCTCGGTGGTGTGCGCCTAGACCGGATGCAACCGATTCAATCACGCGCTCAGCGCAAATCATCAGAATACGTTAATGGCATTGCCAGCTGCGCAAAGTCGACTCAAAGCCGATAGACCCATTTATCGTTAACACTTCGTGAAGGTGCTCTGTTGGTACATGCGGCTTGCCGATGCTGCCGTGCGATATGTCGCAGTGAGCTCGCCGCGGGATCGAAGGGCTTGTCGCAACGCGCAAAGAAGCGGCGAGGGAAGGGGATGGCGACAAGGGATATCAGGATTAATGGATTAGTAGAATTAAACAGGTTTTGGTCAGCCTCCAGCCGCACAATAGCGCCATTCGCAGGTCACTTCTGTAATCGTATGGGAGGTCGAACATAGACCCCATTAGTACGAGCGAGGTTGCCGGCTCAGCCTAGCTGCGGGAGGCGTTAGCAAAGAAATGTGCGCGGAATTTGTCGGAAGAATTTCGACGATCAAGCGCTCTCGGCTTATCGTATGTGCTTTCCAGGACCTATCGGCGAAAATGCTGAGTCGTCTGCTCGAGTCGCTTGTACTTTGTGCATTCGGCGAAATAGCGCACGCACACTCGTCGCCATGTGCCCGGCGTGATGACCGCACTTTCCATTGGAGCCGCATCGTCCTTCGCAGCTTCTTATTCGGCCACAAAAGGCTTCGGTCCGCGATGGGGCTTTCACCGCCATCACTGAGACGCGGCGAGTTCATTTCCTCCGCCACACCTCCTCGTACCGCTTCTTGAAGGCGGCCTTCGGGGCAATCGGAGCACGATATTGGAGAGGAAGTATACCGAGTGCTTTCGCGCGAGCGTCTACGAACCATGGCAGCAACATGCTGATCTCCCCCTGGAGAGAATGCCGAGGCGCAGATATTTTGCTCGGCATTCGAGCACTGATCGATGGCCGCCAAAGTTCATCTTGCGTCCTTGAGGGGCGGCTCGAAAGGTATTGCTCGAGTTCAAGAGCTAAGTCGAACCTGGAACAGAGAGGACTGAGAGATGAAAAACGTCATTTACGACGCCACCATTATCCGCGCTGCAAACGCAGAGGACGGCGAGACGCCGCACAAGATCTGGCTAACCGAAGAAATCAATGGTTACGCCATCTGGGAAACGTCCTGCGACCTTCGCGGCGGCAAGCCAGTTGAGTGGTACTACCAGCGCAACGATGCAATCGAAGCCGCGGTGGCGCTTGCGGATGATCGCCGGGCGCGTCGCCTTCTTGTTCGTGAAGATGAAACTCGAAGGGCTTTCCTCCTGGTCCAAGCCGCAGAATCAATGAAGGAGGACTGAAAGATATAGCCTGTCCATGAAGGCGGCGAGTGGCGCACAGCCAAGACCAAGGAGGAACGCCGGAGCGCCGTCCTCGATATCGATTCTGACTCGCGTACTACGCTGGCGGCGATTCCCCTCGCCTATCGATCGAGAGCAAGATTGATCGCTCCTTCTCGCCTGTAAGCTTGAGAAGGGCGGCGACCAGTGCGCCAAGGCAAGCCGAAAATGGCTGCGTCGTCCCGATGCCCGCGGTAAAGGAAACTGCGCTGCTCCTCGGCTGGGCTGCCTGAATCACAGAGTCCGTTGGACCGTGCGCCGGGATCGCGATCCTCTTCGGAGCGATGATTTCCAAAAAGATTACAAGCGTTTTTGTAGTCTGAAAAAATTGAGCAGTTTGGGTGTGCAGCGGCGGCCTGCACTGTCCGGCGGTAGAGCCGGTGCGCGTCAAAATGGGATCGTCTATGTTCCATGCATTACGGAACAACTAGCGTCCACTCTTCAGACACGCGTTTAGCCGCCCGCTCTCATCGCCCAAGATCTCAACAATTCTGACCAATTGGCGATGAGTCCCTCGTCTATTCAGACGACCGGGTTCTTGCGGGCCTTCCACAAGCCTGACGAACACGAAAGACCTTTCCAGGATGACAAGACGCGTGGAAAGGTGGGAGGTTCCAGGTCAACGCAGTCGAATGGGCTCTTGCGCTGCGCAGAGGGATAGACTCCAAGCATCGGCGGCCGAACTGCGCTTCCCGTAACCACGAACCGCGCGTTGAGCAAAGCTGCGTCGAATAACAAACGTGCCCGCGGCGGCTTCGTTCGCGCGAAGCGATTCTAGACCACTTCGAAATCGGAGAAACCGTTCTCTCAGGGCGCGGGCAATGGCTTGCGGACCCTACGGTTTTCGCACGAACGATGTTTCTGTTAGGCGCGGCGAGAGTTCTTTGAAGCTCGGTTTGCCCACCCATTGAGAAAACTCCGTAGCAGCCGACGGTTCCGGCCAGTAGGACGTGCTGTTCCCCAATCGAACACATGTTGTATAGATGCTTTATGCTTTGACGGGTCGAGGTAAAATCTGTCGGGCGGATGAAGGCTTCAGGCGCGACTCTGATGAGCGCTACGTTCGTCCATTTTGCGGAACGCGAGGCGCAGCCAGACAAGTTTGGCACCATTTCGGATGCCATGTGGTAGTCGATCGTGACACTCGGGACTATCGGATACCGTGACGTGGTGCCGATAACGCCGCTTGGCAAAGTGATGGGGGCGATGACCATCTTGTGGGGGCTAGTCAGAATCGCGCTGCCGGTCGGTATTGTCGCGACATGGCACTTGTAAATGGCTAGCATCTTGGACTGTAAATCCGTGCCGGACCATTATGTCGACAAGCAGCTGTCCGATTTCGCCGCACAACCAGGATTGGGGGGTGGCACCCGGCCGCTGGTCGCGACCGGATGGGGGACCTCAAGCGTGCGGCCGGCAAGCATCCACACTGGCCCGTGGCGTATTCCGGCTCGTGGCCGGACATGTGCGATCGAGGTTCTGCCAGTTTTCTGGCGAGCCTTCGACCAGCAACCACCGGTGTACGCGCCACGATACAGCGTTGTGGCAGGTGAGCAAGTTCTTTGGGCTGACGATAGCGTTTAATGATCTGCGCGTGCCTACAAAAAGCTTTCCTCTAGGAACTCAGCAGTTGATTGAGTTGTCACCGATCGGTGCGGCATGCGGCGTTTGCGCAGGATCAATGTTCGGCGGCTTTCAATCTGTACAAAGGGAAAAAGTTAACAGGGAGCTTATCTATGAATGCGTCGGCGATTATGGTGTCCGATGTCATCACAGTGAAACCACATGATACCGTTCAGGACGTTGCCGGACTCCTTGTGGTGAACTGCATCAGTGCAGTGCCGGTGGTCGATGAATCCGGTAGCATTGTCGGCATTGTCAGCGAAGGCGACCTGCTCCGGCGCGTGGAAAATCGCACCGCGCACGAGCGTCCGTGGTGGTTGAAGCTGCTGATGGGCCGGGAACTCCTTGCAGCTGAATTCATCAGGGAGTACGGACGCAAGGTCGCCGACGTAATGACGCGCGAAGTCATCTCGGCAGAGCCAGATACCCCAATCGCCGACATTGCGTCGCTGCTCGAGCGTCATCGGATCAAGCGCGTGCCGATCATCCAGGACGGCAAGATCGTCGGCATTGTGAGCCGGGCGAATCTCATTCAAGCGCTAGCAGTGTGCCGTAACAAATCGCTCGAACCCCAAACGGTCGCCGACGCGGAGTTGCGGGACAAGCTCATCTCACGTCTCAAGGCAGAGCCCTGGGTCAGGCCGAGCTTGGTCAACGTAACCGTCGCCGACGGGATGGTGGATTTGTGGGGAATTGTTGATTCTCCGACCGAAAAGCAAGCGCTGCGAGTGGCAGTCGAGGTCACGCCAGGGGTCAAGGCTGTCAACGATAATGTCCTCGTGCGTCCCGCGGGAACAGGCGGGTAGAACTTCACCAGCTTGAGATTACCATGAATCGGCGGGGCCGATCATGACTGGCGGATCGTGGATTGCTGCCGCAATCTTCACGGTTTCTGCGCTGGGCCGTAGCGTTCGCTGGTGGCTTGCTTGCGGCTGCCACTCGAGGTGTGTGCAAGAAATGGAAGCCGGAAACGGGGAGGGTGAAATGAACTTGAAGGTTGGAATAATCGATGTGTCCGAGCCATCATTGGCCTGCTCCTGAGCGATTCGCTTTGGTTTTCCCAGCACGGGATGGAACTGGGGCGGCTGGATCGGCATTGGTCCAATCGTTATAGACGTGATCGGATAACTGCCCGGCTTACAGCCTGTTCGGCTTCTTCTCCTGCTCTGTGGGGCCCTTCAGCATTGAGCGTAGGCAAGTCTAATATCGGAGGTGACCCCAATGAAGAGTTGGCCAGAGACCACAATTGAGCTCACTGCACAGCTGCGCAATTTGCGCGGCGGTGCGCCGGAAGTGATGAAGGCGTTTGCCAACATTGCCCAATTAGCCCTCGCTCCGAAGGCCCTAGACCGCAAGACAAAGGAACTCATCGCTGTTGGTATCTCAGTTGCAATAAGATGCGATGACTGCATCGGATTTCACGTAAAAGCGGCGCTCGAGCAAGGTGCTTCGCGGGAGGAAGTGATCGAAGCGCTTGCGATGGCAATCTACATGGGTGCTGGTCCGTCGGTGATGTATGCGACCCACGCCCTCGAAGCATACGCACAGTTTGCGAGTCGCAACGCAAGCTGAGACCGACATCAACCTCGAGTGATACGTTCGTGAGCGTCACATCTAGCGCGTCTGCAATGCCAGCGTGAAGGCCGAGTCCAGTGAGCACCCGAAGGCCGGCGTGTAGCGGCATCAAAATCGTGGACGCTTAGCGATGATAATTGCTTGACCGACGCGAACGAGCCGGTTCTCGCTAGAACCGGTCGACCTTCGATGAGGCGCTGGCGCGACTGCAGACAGCGTTGGCGCCGCTGTTGCGCAATGCGTCGAGTTGGTCCGCTGCAGCGCGGTTGGCCAGCGCCGAGTCGCGATCGAGCTGCCCCGATGGTCCCGGCAGCGGCCGGGTTGCCCGCGAGCATAATGACGCGTGCAACACCCGCGGAGGGCTCCGCATAGGAGGGCCTTCGATGCGCCAATATCGTCATATGAGCCTCAGCAACCCGCTCGCCATCGATGCCCCTTAGGCCAGATCCCATATGCTCGCCGACCTCGCGACTCATATTCAACGGAGGCCGTGGTCGGATGCGGCCTGGACCACGGTGCGTGAGCGGATATGGTGCGAGGCTTGCTCGAACGAGCCGCCGAGGGAGAACGCCTCCTCATCGTGCGCGCCGACCGTCGGCATTCTCGTCTTGTCAAAAAGAACGGTGTGCGTCCGCGCCATCGCGTCGAGCAGATCGCCGCCTTTCACGAGAAAGCCGCGTCGGACCGCTTGGGCTACCACGCGAAAGAAGAGCGCGGAGTTTTTCGGCCAACATGTAATCGCTCTCTCGGGCCGGTGTGTGGGCTATGAACATTCGTGAGGATCACCGAATAACGCTGGCGGCAACCTTGTCGTCAGCGTAAGCGGCACGATCATCAGTCGGGCGTAAAACGATCCGCTGGAAAGACGCTCGCATTTGCGGAGCAGGTTCAGCGGGTGCGGATAATTTTGCAACAGAAACTAGACTAAGACTAGACTACTAATGTGATCAACACCGCCAAGGCTGGCGCAAAAACATTCAGATAAGCGACCATCCTTGAGGAGATTTACGAGCATTCGCCGTACGCGCGTAATCTTCCTCTTTTCCGGGGGCGTTTTCCGATAATTGGGTTTGCGGAAGGTCAAAGATGTGCCCCAGCCCCCATGGCAACGTGAAGCACGATGTCGGGCAGTAGGAATTGGCTATGGAACCAGATGCGCGCAAACGCCAGATCATGATCTGGTACGTGATCGGCGCGATTCGGCGTGCTGCTCATCCACTCTTTCTGGGCGAGCTCCTCCCGGGTCGATACCATTCCCTACAGCCAGTTCGAGCAGCTGCTCATCGAGAACAAGATCGATGAGGTCTCGATTGGGGCCGATTCGGTTCAGGGCAAGTTGAAGGAAGCGCTACCTGATGGAAAGGAAGAATTCTACACGGTACGGGTCGATCCGCAGCTCGCCGACAAGCTCGCGATTCACAACGTCACCGTTAAGGGTGTCGCCTCTAGCGGCGCGGTCACCACGATCCTGTCGTGGCTCGTCCCGATGGTGGTCTTCTAGATCATGTGGATGTTTCTGTTTCGCGGTGTCGCCGAGCGTCAGGGGTTCGGTGGCCTCATGACGGTCGGCAAGTCGCACGCCAAGGTCTACGTCGAGACCAACACCAAGGT
>JASHRR010001458.1 GCA_030037185.1 Xanthobacteraceae bacterium
GGTGCCGACCACAAGCACGTATCGACCCTGTTGGTCCTGTTGCAAAATCCGGTCGGGCACGAGGAGGGCATTCGGCACCGGCGGGCCTAGCGGCATCCGCACACGCACAAACATGCCGGGCAGCAGCGTATCGTCGGCGTTCTCTATCGTCCCCCGCACCAGAATGGTCGCAGTCTGCGGATCGAGTTCTGGAGAGACGTAGCTTACGGTTCCCCTGTGGGGAAAGCCCTCCTCGCTCTTCAATCCCACTTCGATCTGGATTCGCTTGAGTTCTTGATATGCGCGAGGGCCTGCATTGGCGCGCAACCTCATCAGGTCTTGGTCGCTAAGATTGAAGGAGACATAGATCGGATCGAGCTGCACCAGGCTCGCGAGGTTGGTTTGACCTCCAGCACCGACAAGCTGGCCCTTTGACGCCAAGTGACGTGTCACGATGCCGTCGAACGGTGCCGCGATGCGAGTGTAAGACAGGTTGATCTCGGCGCTTTGTAGGCCGGCTTCCTGAGCATCAAGGTTGGCCTTGTCGGCATCGCGTTTGGCACGGGCGGCATCGAGGTCTGCTGCGGTATTGACGCCCTGTCGGAACAGAGTGGATTGCCGCTCGAACTCATGCTCGGTCTGAACCAGTGCGGCCCGCGCGCCCATTACACCCGCTTCATTCTCCTTGACCTGAGCTTCGTAGGCTGCGGGCTCGATCTCGAATAACATTGCGCCGGCCTTTACCGCCTCCCCATCTGCATAGTTGATGGCTTTGAGATAGCCCTCTGCGCGCGCCACCAAGTTGACCGAGGCATAAGTTGCCAGTGTGCCAGTAATTTCCAGATAAGGCGTGACTGGCTTCACCAGCGGCGTCCCAACTCCGACCTTTGGCAGCGGGGGAGGGACAAACTTGTTCTGCTCTCCGTTGCAGCCGCCAAGAATCCCAAGCCCTAGAAGCAGCGCGGCAGTGCCTCCGCGGTGCCACGAGGCTTGTTTGATCTGCGTGAAGTAAGTGAAGTTCTTAGTCATGGGTGCCAGCTCCGTCTTCGGCGATGCGCTCATACGCGCTTCGGTCGGCGACCCGCATCACCAGAACTGGTAACGGAGAGCGAAGAGCGTCGCGAAATTGAGGAGGCGATCTTTCTTACCCTCGAATGCGGCTCCGTGCGCAATAGGAGCACACAACGAACCGGCGACCGTTCCTGAAGTCTGCTGCGCTCGCTACCTCCCGCGATGCGTTACTGGGGAAATTCCGCGATTCGGTATCCTTTCACCGCAAGATCCAAATTTTTAACCAGTTCTGGGGATGCGGCCCCAGTCCGACAGAAGGCATGCTCGGCCCAACGTCGCTCACTTGAGCAGCGGACCTCAAGTCTCGGATGCTCAAGCCAAGGAAAAAGACGACGGCCATCTACCCGTCCACATAAACGACCACAACGAGGACCTCCTGCGATGAAAACGACAACCACAATCATCGTCGGCCGCGCATTAATGAAAATGTTTGCGCTCGGCGTCGCGGCAGCCATGGCCCTTGGCGTTGCGCCTCCAAGCGCCAGGGCCGAGACAAGACTTGAACAAGCCCTAGCGGCGGCAGCGGGGCGGGCCGCCGCTCGCGTAGCGAGCCACTTTGCCAGCAACGCCGTCCTTGTGGGCGCAGAACGGGCCAAGGCTCCGGCATGTCAGAGCGGAGCAAATCAACTCATGTTACATGGCTTCAGACGCGCGATCTTCATCGCCGAGTGCAGAAAAATCCTCTAGCCAATCCTGCTCGCGCAACATGGAAGACGAACTGGACGACAAGACCCCACATCCTTTTTCCGCGTGGTCCGCGCATGGTCGCGACTCCCAGCTACAATAGTGTTCCATGGCCGGCGGCGCAGCGGCGCTGATCGGCGTGACAAGGCAACGCGCGCGTTCGCAGGCTCCGCCAGTTCTACCGGGCGCGGCTCCGACAACCGGTCACCTCATCGACGGCGAAAGCGCCGCCGCCTGCTCATACTACACCTGGCCCTACTACGACGGCGCCTGCTTGTACGACGCTTGGGGCCCCGTCCGCGAAACACGCGAGGTGCGTTTCGTACTCATCGATCGGAGACCGCCTCGTGCGCGGGGCGCCGACGGATGCTGCTTTCGCAGAGGTTCTTGAACCCAATCTCGGAGAAGTCGTCATGCCGCGTTCAGTCAAGAAGATCGCCCTACGCCGGACCGCTTTATTAGCCGCAATCGCGAGCGCGACGTTGGGAAAGCTCGCGACAGCCGAACCGCTGGCATTTGTCGAACCGACGCACCGATCCGCGTCAATCTTCGACACAGTGCGCGAGGAGCAGATTACTCCGCCGATCACCTCGCAAGAGGAGACGCCTGCACACCTGCGCCGCCAGACCGTGGATTTCATCACCGCCGAATCACCAGGAACGGTCATCGTCGATACACCCAGGACCTTCCTCTACTATGTACTCAGCGGCGGCAAGGCGATCCGGTACGGCATCGGGGTCGGCCGCGAGGGCTTCACCTGGTCTGGCGTCGAGACAGTCGCACGGAAAGCCGAATGGCCTGACTGGATTCCGCCTGCGGAAATGCTGGCTCGCCAGCCTTACCTACCGCGCTTCATGGCGGGAGGGCCGGGCAATCCCCTTGGCGCGCGCGCCATCTATCTCGGCGGCACGATCTACCGCATTCACGGCACCAACCAAGCTTCGACAATTGGTGGCCGCGTTTCGAGTGGGTGCATCCGTATGCTGAACAACGACGTAACTGACCTCTATGGCCGGGTCGAGGTCGGCACGAAGGTGGTCGTGTTGCCCGCCGAGATGCATCGTAATCCAAAACAGATGGCGGTCG
>JASHRR010001459.1 GCA_030037185.1 Xanthobacteraceae bacterium
CGCTCTCCATGACGGGCGCCTACGTCTTGGCGGGAGAGCTCGCCAAGGCAGGCGGGCGGTACGAAGAGGCTTTTGGCAGATACGAGGGGCACTTGCGGGCCTTTATCGGCTCCAAGCAGCAGGGCGCCGGGCGGTTTGCCGCCGCCTTTGCGCCAAAGACCCGATGCGGCCTGTTCCTTCGCAATCAGGTGATAAGGGCGTTCGCAATCCCGCGGCTTGCGAGGCTCGCATTCGGTAGAGACATCGTGGATACCCTGCAGCTACCTGACTACCGTTGGCCAGCGCTCGCTTAAACGACCAGTTAGTTTGGAGGCTGGCGGGGCAAACGCAATGTCACCGATCGTTGCATTTTGCGCCCCTCGCGGAGGATTGCGTCCGCGTGGGTTCCGGCTCGTTTAGCGCGAGCTGGTGGTTGCTGCTCGGTTTTGGTGAGCGTCCTGAAACCCGGTGTTTCCGCGAGCCGCTGAAGCGAGGGCGCTAAGACGCCGCTTCGCCTCGGTATGATTGGCGCAATGGCTTATTGTGTGCGGATTGAAACTCACGATCGTCAAGCTTGGGTTAACGGAGAGGTAATCGCGGTCTCGCTGGAGCGCGCTTCGACCTGGCGGCGCCGATCTCGGCGCTATGCGGTGCGCCATGTAACAGCGAGCGTTTTTAGCCCAGCGGCACGGCCGTGGCAGAGCCCTTGCGCGCGCAAACCTCTCAGCGCGCGCAACTCGAGTGCGCTGGGTCGCCTGCGTGGCGCGGTTGGTCAATTCCAGAACGGTTTCGAGCCAGCGAAGGCCTTGTGCGCACGCATAGCCGCCTTCATGATTGACGCAAAGCGTGCCTCTTCGCGACCGCAGAACCGACCGGCCGTGAACGCCCTCCAGGCTTGGCCATCTGGGCGTTCGTGGGTAGCGGGGGAACTCACGAAGGAGGCGCTCAGTCGTTTGTTCACCACGATATCGTTCAAATCTCCTAGACAGACCTGCAACTGCTTCAAGCCAGCTATAAACCGCTTCCTTCGCCGTGCAGCCCTCTTTCCCGGGAAGACGTCAGCGAAAAATTCACTGGCGTAGCGCAGCTTCTTCGCTGCAATCCGTATCTTGTGTCGTTGCTGGGGATTGAGTGCGTCGAACTGCTTTCCCCGCTGCACCAGCTTCTTCCAGCGGCGCTTGAGCTGTTCGGAGGCGATAGCAACTATCCTGCGTTTGCCCGACAGATGCTTTGGCGCGTCACCCGCGTGTATCCAGTCGCCTGTTTCAATCCAGGTCGCGACATCGAGTGCAAGCGCCCGGAAGCGCGCAGAGTCAATGGCGGATTGGGCCCGGGCAAATTCGGCATTCCGGCGTTTTATGATATCGTCTGTTACTTTGCTTACGCCGTGCGTCTTAGGGTCGGCTTCCGCAACAAGTTCGACCGCACGCTCAATGAAGACGTCTATCTCCCTGGCAGGTCCAAATTCGCGGGTCAGCCACTTCAGCTCGCGTTTGATGCTGTCGGTCTGTTTGCCGTTCAGCATCGTGGAAAATAAGGAGATCGCCGCACGCAGACGGCGGATTGAAACCCGGGCCTGATGGAGCCCCTCCCCATCTCCGGCCCGCACTGGACCTGCGTTGGCGCACAATTGATCAAGGCATGCGCGCGCGATCGACTGGAAAGCCGCTCGCGTGCTGTGTTTGGGGGTAAGCTTGACCGGAAATGCTTTGACGGGCTGAGATGCCTCGCCCGTGAGCAACTCATAACCACGGTCCGCCTTGCTCTTAACCCCCAGCGTTGCGGGCACCTGTTTGGCAAGTTGATGTGCCAGCCGGAACAGTGCGGGCGACTGGCCGTGCTTAAGCTCAAGTTCGACTTCGTGCAGACTGGAAGATTGGTGGCCCGCCTCGATTCGCCCTTGATCGATGCTCAACTGAATATCGCTGTCGTCAAATCTGATCGGGTAGACCGTCCGGCGCACCCGCGTTTCGAAGATCGGTTGCAGGGTTCGGCGAACCCTCCCAGTCAACAGCGGTTCGAGGGCCGTCCCCCGAGCGGCCTCAAGATCGAGTTTCTTGCCGTTGATCTGGGTTTCCCATTCGTTGCGATTGAGCGTGGCTCCGTGTCCTGGCTCATTGCGCTTGATCGTCTGCCAGTGCTGCTCGCCGACGTGACGCACCCGTAGCGAGACCCCTTGCTTGCGCAACTTCAAGCTCGGAGTATCGAAGTAGACCGAGACCAACTCGGCTGGCTTGCGGGGCAAGTGGTTCCCGTGCAAAAGCTGGTTCAGATCCAACTTTCGCAGTCCCTCGACCGGAATCTCGAGCTTCAATTCTGTTTCGCGTGGTGCCGTCATAGGAGAGAATTTAAGTAAGGTTTAAGGCTAATTCCTGTCGTGGCGGGTTGTTCCAGGAACTGGCTCGATTACACGAGAGGCGCGGGGTCGAGGAGGCGAGGGCCAAACCATTTGCCTCACCGACCGGGGGGCGACCCGATGGCGGTCGCCTGGCGGTTGCTGACCGCGCAAGGTGCGGCGGGCGCGTCAGGAGGCGAAACGTGGCCGGTGCCCGCACGTGAAATAGCAATTCGAAACGGCGAACGCTGCTCATGATCGAGAGCGATGCCCTGCCCTTGGTTCACCATGCTGACAGGCAGTTATGGACCGCCTCCGAGCGTCCCCAACGGTGACGAGCCGGCGCTGGGTCGCTGATGACAAAGCCGCCGAACAACTTGCAACGTGCCCCAAGGGCACGCGCTGGCCGTCGCTGGAGCGCGGTCGCGGCTCAAGCCGCGAGAGGACCGGAGGGGGGCGGCGGCGAGCATCAGCAGCGCCGCGAGACCAACCAGATCTTGCCGATCCCGACGTGTACTAGCCCCAGCGCCTGATCGATCGGCGCGCGGCCTTTGCTGCGTCATGCGAGTTCGCAATGGGTCCCCCATTTGCCCGGCGCGGCTAGAAACGATGTTGCCGGTACCCTTTTTTCGCAAAAGCCAAGTAAAGCCTTGCGCGGAAGGCATCCACCGTCCGGGTGGGGCGCTGCCGTCGACCGCACAGGATGGCGTGTTGTGATGGGATGTCAGATTCCAGGCATACGTATCTGGTGGTCGGTACCTCTAGTGCTGGTAAGACGACGATGGGGAAGAGCCGCGCCGTGAAACTCGATTTGCCGCACAACGAGCTAGACCGACTCGATTGGGAGCCCAATTGGCAGGTATTGACCGAAACCAATCCGGCTGAATTTGTCCGCCGAGTCAACGCTGCCTCGTTTTGAAGTTCTCCATCGCTTCATTGGCTTCAGACCCAGAACTCGCGCGCTGGATGGCGGTCACGCCGACACCCCAAAGTGGCGCGGTTCGCAAGTGCATGCCATTAGCATTTGCTCTGTGTAACGTTGCCAGCCAGTCCTGTGCTGATAGCGTCGACGGCACGGTCGCTAATACAAGCGGTGAGAACGACACGTTGCTGAAAGTCGGATCGAAGTCTGGTCCTCAAAAAACCACGCTTCAAGGCTCGATCGGCTTGCCAATGGCAGCCTTGACGGCGGCCTCGGTGGGCGTGGCCGCGCCCAGCTTCATGCGAGCGTTGTCGAGATGAAAATCGATCGTTCGCTTCGTCAGCCTAAGCATCCTGCTATTTGCACTGATGTGTTGCGACGTGCGACCCATATTAACACCTCGAGCTCGCGGTCCTGCCTTGTGAGTAATGGCTGAAGCTTAAACTGAGGCAGCGCGATGGTCTCCTGAACAGGGCGCCCCATTTCCGCAAAACGTCTCTGATCGAGTCGCATGTTCACTCAGCAGGGTAAGATTCTCTGGCGGATGCGCGGCTTCTGGCTCGATGCTGCGACCCATGAAGAGGATCTGCAGCTCCGGCACCAGCCTCGATCCCCAATCTCAGCCAGCCGCTTATGGGCCCAACCAACTCGCGCGGCGAAGCTCGCCACGGTAACGGCGACAACTGCGCTCAGAGAATGGTGATGTTGCGGGTTGCCATGGCTGCACCATAATGATGGCTGGCGCGATAATGGCTTCTGCGATCTCTTCGATCGGATCAGGATTGTCATCAAGGATGGTTGCACGGTCGGAAAATCCACTGTGACAATTATCAGCTCGGTCACTGCGACTGGAGGGCCGTACCGTCAAGCGCGAGCCGTCGCCGATTGCCTCCTATGACCGGAACTCGGGCATTCGCGCCTCATCGGCACAGGCGAATCCCCAATCAACCCGGCGCGGCACGTTTCTGGCGTCGAAATTTGTTATGTGCTGGCCTATCCTGCTTGCCCATTGAGTGGCAGGTGCAAGCAAGGCCTATTCGGCTTTGCTCTTCGGGCACAGGATGACGTGTCGTCGGCATAGTCACGATGCGAGAGCCGAGAGTTTGCTCCAGCCCCAGCGTCTTCCATCCCAGCCGAGACGCTAAGACGATGCCCTCATCACCGAAATCTACGACGATGCGCCCGCACCGGTATCATCGTAGCCGGCCGTAAAAGAACCATGCCTCAAGGCTCGATCAGCTTGCCTATGGCGGCCTTGATGGCGGCCTCGGTGCGCGTCGCCGCGCCGAGCTTCATACGAGCATTGTCGAGATGGAAATCGATCGTTCGCTTCGTCAGCCTTAGCGTCTCCGCTATTTGCCCTGAGGTCTTGCCGCGTGCGACCCATGTCAACACCTCGATCTCGCGCTCGTTGAGCATGGCCAACTTTGGCCAAGTCTCATTGCGTGCAACGCCGGCGAGCCGCGCTTTAATGATTGTTTCTAGAATATCGAAATCGATGGGCTTAGTAAGGTAGTCGTCCGCGCCAAGACGGCGACCCCGCAATTCGCTGCGGCGATCTGGACGCGCGGCCAGAAACACGAATGGGATATGCCCGAGGCGGGGCGTCAACGCATTTAGGCGGTCCAGGAGCTCAAAGCCAGACATGAGCGGCAGCTTGATATCGCATAGAATAAGATCGGGCATGTTTTTGAGAATAGATACAAAACCATCATTGCCGTCATAAGCGGTGATCACATCGAAATTACGAGCGATAAGTTCCTCCGTCAGCAACGAGATAGTTTCGCGGTCATCCTCGATACAAAGAATTTTTTTGCGCACTTCGGCCATGAGCTGTTGCTGCTGCATTATCCGATGATCCAGCCGGTAGGACAGCGTCGCTCGCTACGCTTCGTGTGGGTTGCTGCGTATTTTCCCCTCATAACTGAGGCAGGTAAACTGTGAAAAACACTTGCGAGTTCTGTGATAAATGACAGCCAGTTCCATCGATGTGTGCTGTCGTGGCGATGCAGTCGTGGAGACCGTCAGTAGCCGATACCCAATTGAACGTAACGTAAAGAAACGGCGGCCTCGATGGGTACTTGACGCTGGTCGGAAGACCGCAGGGCCTTTGTTTGAGTGGTGTCCGCAATCCAACGTTTGGGCCATTTTCCCATTTCCGAGCTCTCTTGAAACGACGCGGGAGCGGTGCCACTAGGGCCTACTGGCCGCAACTCCAAGCCAGTGAGTTCGATTCGGCCGAGACTCGGTGGAAAAAACTGTCGCGTAGCCAGCGATGTTTGCCGAAGATGCGGTAGCAGAACTCAGCGGTACTTTGTTCGGAAGCTGGAGCCATTGAGCACGCCCGCAACAACGTGCCCCGCGCTGCCGACTGCAGGGGGGCTCGACGCCGGCCGATTCATGGCGGCTCCATTGATGGCAGGACCGCCGATCGTTGCAACGTGGCCCGCCTGCAAGCCTCGATCGGCATGACCTGCTTGGTTCGCGGCGCCGGTCGAGAGGCGCGCGTCGTGGGGACCCGCGTTACCGGCTGGGAGGGGCGCGCCAACCGCATTGATCGCGGGGCCATGCTCGCTGGACGCATGCATAGCGGTCGACATCGCGCTGGGCAGCGGGTGGACCCCAACGAGGGGAGCGCCGGCGTGCGTTACGGCTGCGCGCTGTTCGATGGCGATGCCGATCGCATTGCGCATAACCCCGCCAGCGGTGCCTATCGCAGGCTTGTGCGCGAGGTCTTGGGTGTGGCCCTGATTGGCAGACGGGGCGGTCGGTCCGGGTGCCGGTAACATCAATCCGGGCGCCGGTAACGCCAATCCGACAAGGGGATTTGGCCTTTTCGAGAAGGGCTCCTTCAGAGTTGGGAGGGGCAGCGTCAGCTTCAACTGAGGGAGCGGTAAGCTCTTAGACTGGGGTCCCCCTTTAGTACTGCGGAGCAGGCTCCTTCCCTGGTTCACCGTGATGCTGGTATCGATCGGCGGGCGCGCGGTGGGGGTATCGGGCGTGTGAGCCGGGCTGGTGGTCGGCCTGCTGCTCCCGCCGCTGCCGACCGCCGGCGCTTCCGTGCCCAGCGGCGTCTCAGCTGTGGCATCGGCAGCGGCGCCCGGTTGCGTGATCGCAGTCTTTTCAGCCTCCAAAGCCGCAGTCTTCGCCGCATCTGGAGAGCCATCCTTGACGTCCACAGCATCGGAATCCCTCCCCCCGTCGCCCGCGCGGTTTGCAGAGCTGCTCGCGGCTGGCGCAACCATGTCGGCAGATTGAGCCAGTTCACTTTGGGCGTTGTCACCGGTGGGGTTTGAGGGAGCGGCTGGCCCCGACGCGCGATCGCTCGGTGCGGTGGGCGAGGGCTGCCGCAGCTCGCGAAGGTCGATTTCAACCACTGGAGCGTTGGCATCGAATTGCCAGCCTGCCGGCCGCAGCACCATCCAGGCGGCAACGCCATAGGTCAGCACAACGGCGGCAAACGCAACGATCCAGCGCAGGCCATCGACCGCTCTCTCGCTCTTGAGGAAGGCGATCACCCTCTCGCTCTTAAGCAAGGTCAGCGTCACACCTGCCTCCCTGTCATCTGTCAGAGCCAGTCTCACTCGGCTGGCGCTAAGCCTTCCGAGCCAGCGTGATGCGTTGCCTGCGGGCCGCTCTCGCGCAGGAACATCATGCGCAGCGCCGGCACCACGACGAGCAGCATAATCGGTCCGATCAGGAGCCCGCCGACCACGACGGTGGCAAGTGGCCGCTGCACCTGGCTGCCGATGGCTGTGGAGATCGCCGCCGGGAACAGGCCGATGCAGGCCGACATCGCGGTCATCAGCATCGGCCGCATCCGCTGGGTCGCGGCATGGAACATGGCGTCGGTCGCGTTCATGCCGGTGGCATGGACCTGATTGTAGTAGATGATCATCAGGATGCCGTCCATGACAGATACCCCGAACAGCGATACGAACCCAATCGCCGCCGAGACACTGAAATCAAGATCGGTAATGTAGAGCGCGATGATGCCGCCGGCGACCGCGAACGGAATGCCGGCCAGGGCCAAAAGGCTGTCGCGCAGGGAATTGAAAAGGCCATAGAGCAGCACGAGGATCAGAACGAGGCTGATCGGAACGATGATCTCCAGTCTCTCCTGGGCCTTTTGAAGATCTTCGAATTCGCCGGCCCACACAAGCCGATAGCCGGGTGGCAGCTTCACGTTCTTGGCGATCCGGGCTTGGGCCTCGCTCACCGCGCCGCCGAGATCGCGGCCACGCACGCTGAACTTGATCGGAATGTAGCGCTGGCTGGTTTCGTGATAGATGTAGGATGCCCCGGTCTCCAGCGTGATGGCAGCGAGTTCCCGCAACGGAATGTACGAGTTAGTGCCTGCCGCGTTGGTATAGCCGACTTTGATGTCGCCGACCGACTCAAGCGTGTTGCGATAGGGTTCAGCCACGCGAACCGTGATGTTGAACTGGCGATCTCCCTCCAGCAATGTCGTCGCTACCGTTCCGCCCAAGGCAGCCTGAACCACGGTGTTGACGTCGCCAGTGTTGAGGCCATAGCGGGCCGTCTTCTCGCGATCGACCTTGATGTTCAGGTTGGGCTGACCAAGCACGTGAAAAATGCCGAGATCGGTGATCCCGCGAGTTTGTTGCATTTCGTGAGCGACCTGGGTCGCGATATCCTCTTCGACCTTCAGGTTGGGGCCTATTATTTTGACCGAGTTGGCGCCTTTGACACCGGACAGCGCCTCCTCGATGTTGTCCTGGATGTATTGGGAGAAATTGAAAGTCGCTCCGGGCACCTCGTCTTCGAATTCATGGTTAAGTTGTTCGATCAGCTTGTCCTTGGTCAAGCCTGGCGGCCACTGGTCGAACGGCTTGAGGGGCGCGAAAATCTCCACATTGGAAAATGGCGAAGCATCGCTGCCGTTGTCGGGCCGGCCGTGCTGGGTGACGGTGGTGAGGACTTCCGGATGTCGCATCAGCACCTCGCGCAGCTTGCGCGTCGCCGGTGTGCCAGAATCAAGGCCCGTCGAGGGCGGCAATTGCACCCGGATCCACAGGTTCCCCTCTTCCAGGTGAGGCAGGAACTCGCTGCCGAGCCGGGTGCCGAGCAGCCCGACCACGCCCAGGAACGCCAAGCCAATCAACGCCATCGTCTTACGGTGCGCCAGCGACCAGTGCAGTGTCGGCTCATAGGCGAACCGCAGCACGCGAACTAGAATCGTCTCAACTTCGCGAACGTGCTCCGGCAGCAACAGTGACGTAAGCGCGGGCGTGACCGTGAAGGTTGCGAACAAGGCCCCGCAAAGCGCATAGCCATAGGTCTGCGCCATGGGACGGAAAATCTGACCTTCGACGCCCTGCATGGTGAACAGGGGCACGAAGGCCGCAACCGTAATGGCGGCGGAAAAGAAGATCGCATTGTCGACCTGCAGCCCACTAACCAGGATCAGGCGCAGCCTATCCGTCCATCGGCTGACCGAGCCGGGCCTTTCTCTGGTCGGGTCTTCACCCCAGTGTTCTTCGGCAAGCTCATGCAAAGCCACCTGCCGTCGCTCCGGCGACGCCTGGAAATTGCGGAATACGTTCTCCACCATGATGACCGCGGAATCGACGATAATGCCGAAATCGACGGCACCGAGCGATAGCAGGTTGGCGTCCTGGCCGGTCACCACCAGCATGATGATGGCAAACGACAATGCGAATGGGATGTTCGCCGCCACCACGACTGCGCTGCGCAGATCACCCAGGAAAACCCACTGGATGAAGAACACCAGCAGGCAACCAAAAATAAGATTGTGCAGCACCGTGTGGGTGGTGACCTCGACCAACGAAGCGCGGTCATAATAAGGCACCAGCTTAACGCCTGGCGGTAAGGTCCCGTCGCTGTTCATTTTCGCGACTTCTGCCTTGATGCCCGGCAGCACTTCGTTGGTATGAAGCGTCCGGTTCATCACGACGATCGACAGCGCCACGTCGTCATCAGCATCCTTGCCGGCAATGCCGAGCCTCGGCACGTAGCCGACCTCGACCTTGGCAACGTCCTTCACCAGCACCGGAACGCCGTTGACCTGGGTCAGCGCGACGTTCTCGACGTCCTCGGTCCGATAGCCCTTGGTTAAATCGTCGGCGCCGCCGCTGTCGATCAGCCCGACGCCGCGGATGTTCACCGATTGTTGGCCGACGGTGATCTCACGGCCGCCGACATTGATATTTGCGTTATTTAGGGCATTAATGACCTGAGGAATGGTAATGCTATAGGCGTCAAGCTTGTGAAGATCGACGTCCACATTGTACTGTTTGGTGGTACCGCCCCACGAGTTCACCTGCACCACGCCTGGCACCGAAAACAGGCGGCGGAGCACAACCCAATCCTGCACGGTGCGCAGATTGGTCAGCCCGAAATGCGGCGGCCCGACAACCTGGTAGCGATAGATTTCTCCCACCAGGCTTGATTGCTGAATCTGCGGAACCTGATTTTGCGGCAGAGATACGTTCTGCTGGAGGCTGAGAGCCGCCTGGGTGTAAGCGAAATAGAAGTCGACGCCGTATTTGAAGGTAACGCGGACAAAGCTGAGGCCGTAAAACGAAGTCGAGCGGATGCTTGCGACACCAGGCGTGGGATAGAGTCCGATCTCCATCGGAATAGTATAATAGCGCTCCATCTCCTCTGCTGACAAACCCGGAAGCTGGGCGGTAATTTCCAATATCACCGGCGCCGGATTGGGATACGCTTCAACGTTCAGCCGCGTAAACGCAATGATGCCGGCGCCGAAGAACACGAACAGTCCCAACAGCACAATGGGACGACGGGTCAAACCAAATGTGAGAATGCCTTTCAGCACGGTATGCCTCGCTTTTCCCTATGTTTTGCGGTGAACGTCTCGGAGTGCTCACTCGCGCCGTTCGGCGTTGATCGACGAGGGCGAAACCAGCAACTCAGCCGCCGGTTTGTCCGATGAGGAGCATGTTGCTCAGGAACACCGCGCCATCGGTTG
>JASHRR010001460.1 GCA_030037185.1 Xanthobacteraceae bacterium
GTTGCCCCCATTCCTACAAAGTTGTCCACACTCCCGACTTCGGTCAAGTCGCCTTCACAATCGAGGCGCGGTCCGGCTGTCCAATCCAGCTCACTAAAAACATAGTCTATCACACTTCTCAGATCACTTCCGCCGAAGAGCTCTGCGGCCGGGCCGAATGGACATTGGACCGCATAACCTCCCAGGGGTCAGAGTGGCTGCTCACCGCTCAAGAGCAGTACATGGAGGATTTTTGGCGGCGAAGCGATGTCCGGATCAAGGACATCGGAGAAGACCGAGTAAAGCGCAGCACGGTGGAGATCCAACAAGCGATCCGCTTCAACCCTTTTCACGTCCTGCAAGCCTCGGCACGCGCGGAACACACGGGTGTGCCGGCGAGAGGTGTCACGGGACAAGCCTATGAGGGGCATTATTTTTGGGATACCGAGATCTACTTGCTGCCGTTTCTGACGTATACGTCCCCCCGGATCGCCAGGAATCTCTTGGCCTTCCGCTACAAGATGCTGCCTGAGGCAAGAGCACGGGCCAGGGAGCTAGGCCATCGGGGAGCGATGTTCCCGTGGCGCACTATCAATGGGGAAGAAGCATCGGCGTGCTACGCTGCCGGAACCGCAGAATACCACATCAATGCGGACATCATGTACGCGCTGCGCAAGTATGTGCAGGCGACGGGCGACGAGGCGTTCCTTCGAGACTGGGGAGCGGAGATGCTCGTAGAAACCGCCCGCCTGTGGTTGGATCTGGGGTTTTACTCGGACGTCAAAGGAGGGAAATTCTGTATTAACGGTGTTACAGGTCCCGATGAATATAAAACAGTCGTAAATAACAACGCATATACAAACTTAATGGCCCGTGAAAACCTGCGATACGCATCTCAGGTTGTCGAGTCCCTACGGACAGTAGACCCGGACGCGTACGACGCGCTGGTTCAAAAAACGGCCCTCGAGTCCTCTGAGGTGAAAGACTGGACCCGCGCGGCGCAAAAAATGTATGTGCCGTATGATGAGAAACTCAAGATTATCCCCCAGGACGACAACTTTCTGGAAAAGGAGCCCTGGGATTTCCAGAACACGCCGGCTGAGCGCTATCCCCTGTTGCTATTCTACCATCCGCTCGAGATCTATCGGAAGCGAGTGATAAAGCAGGCGGACGTAGTCTTGGCCATGTTCTTGCTGGGCGATGCTTTCTCTTCGGAGGCGAAGAAACATAACTTTGATTTCTACGACCCGCTGACGACGGGCGACTCGTCGTTATCGTCGTGCGTCGAAGCGATCATCGCTGCGCAGACCGGCGACTCGGAGAAAGCGTTTCGTTACGGGATAGCCGCACTTCTAATGGACTTGGCTGATGTCGGCGGTAACGTGAAAGACGGTTGCCATATCGCTTCCATGGGCGGCACCTGGATGATGCTCACCTACGGGTTCGGCGGTATGCAGGACAGTGACGGCAAGTTATCATTCTGGCCACGTCGTCCACCCGAGGGCGGCGGTATACTTCGATTTCCCTTAACCTACCACGGTCAGCTACTTGAGGTCGAAATCAATCTGGACAAGGTGCAGTACACGCTACGGGAGGGCGAACGCCTTGTGATCCACCATGAAACGGAGGAAGTTGAGCTGACCAGAGAAAATTCGGCGGCAGTTCGGCCAGTTAGCACGAGATGAGGATTTGACCTCATGCCGGTGCTAATCGGATTGGCCTGACGACGTGGGAAACGACCTCATGGATCTCACATCGCCGGATTGCGTTCGATCTAGATCATCTAAATTTGGGTCCTGTTGGCCTGGACGATGTGCGCGCCTCCCCGGCGGTCCAGCGATGGTGGCCGCCGCTGCTAGGCTGATAAAAGCCCTCGCTCAACTCGATCCCGCAAGCCGTGCCGCCAGAACTTGCGGGGCTGGAATCTGAACGGCACTTTCGCCAGAATCGCCTGTAGCTCTGCTGCGGTGTGTGAATGGAGCGAATAGAGCACGAGTATGCCCAAAATCATTATTGCTTCGTCTATCTTGGTTGCGAGCACCCCTGCTTTAGGCGGCGCCGTAGAGAACGCCGATCCTAAGTCGCCGGCACCGTGTTGGAGCGCTTCGATCTATATGCTGCCCGCATAACGGGCCCCCTGTGCCCCGTGCACCTTCATTAGCGATGGTTTTGCCCGCCGGGCGCTGCGCGGATATTGTGTCCTCAACACCTCGTAACCCCAGTCGGCCGCCTCGCCTCCGGCTTTTAGCGCGCCGGATCGTGGGAACCAGGGAGCCTCCCGGCGAACTATGCTCGGCGATAAGCTTATCAATTTCCGCTCGATGCGGGCACAAACCGGAACCCGGCTTGTTTCAGAATCTCGATGCACGATCCCAAGCGCGTATCTTGATGGAAAGGGCGACAAGGTATCGCTTCTTCGCGACTAGCCGACGTTCCCTATGGTTTTGTGAGAGTCAACTCACGCCGTGCCGGCAGGCGCCAAGAAAGAGGGCAACGCTGCGTCTCGCGTGCGCCTCGATCTCCGCACGCAACTGCTCGAGCTTTTCGCCAAACAGCGCTCGAAACAACACGGGCAAGAGCACCACATCTTGGAAAAATCTCGTCGTTGCTGTCAGGCGCTCCGGGGCGAACGCGGGTAGCGTGCCGAGCTCGTCGGATTGTGCCGTCTCAGCCAACAGCCGGGCCACGACTTGCGCGCCCCGCTCGCGCGCCATTGCGTAGACACTGCTGGCCAAATGCGGAAACCGGGGCGACTCCGCGATCGCCACCCGCATCAATCCGATCGCATCGCTGGCCAGAATCGATTGAATGACGGCGACGGCCACGCTCTCAAGGCGTTCCTCAATCGTCGCACCGGTCGGCGTAAGGGTCTCGAACCGCGCGGTGTTGGCAGCAACGCGCTCCAATACCACCGCGGCGAAGAGCGCCTCTTTGCCGGGAAAGCGGGCGTAGATCGTGGGCTTTCCCGAGCGCGCGGCCTCGGCGATCTCCTCGATGCTCGCTCCTTCGAATCCACGCTCGAGAAAAACCTTCCGGGCCGCCCCGAGGATGCGCTCCTCGACCGCTCCTGCGTGTTCCTTCGGCGGGCGGCCAGCGCGCACCGCGGTGCGCGGCGCCCGACGCTTCCTGGCCAGCGGTTGCTCCTTCAAATCATTTTGCACGTCATTTTTCTCCTTCAAGCCATTCATTTTGATAGCGATTCCACCCGATTCCCTCCCAGCCGACTGCTTCCGCCGCACCTCAACATATGCATATCTGATCCGCTTGTAAACAGAACGGAACCGTATTGTTTCTATTGACGCGGCCGCTCGACCGCAATATCTCTTCCAACGAAACGAAACGGTACCGTTTTTATACGACTTTACCCACCTGACATCGAGGAGCGGCAGCCATGTTGGAAGACAGTGCTCTGGAAAGAGGCGAACTCGACCTCCACGAGATCGATAGCCCCCAATCCGTTGCGGACTTCGCCTCCGAGCTGAACGCCCGGCCCTCGAGCCCGCAGGTCGAGGCGCGGGCGCCCGTGCGACCGAAAAGCCCTGCCGCGCCGCAGCCCGAACGGCCGGCGCAGCCCCAGGAGCGGCAGCTGGCAACGATCAGCAAGAAGCCCAGCAAAGGTGTCCGCAAAGGCCGCCCCGTGGTCTACGCCATCGGCGCGCTGCTTCTCGCGGCGGCCCTGGGCGCCGGCTACGTTTACCTGGACGACGCCGAGCACTTCCAATCCACCGACGATGCCTTCATCGCGGCGCGGCAGTCCTCGCTCGCTCCCAAAGTGTCCGGCTACATCACCGCGGTTCCCGTCACCGACAACCAGCATGTCGCCGCCGGCGACGTGATCGCCCGCATCGACGACCGCGATTACCGCACCGCGCTCGATCAAGCCGAGGCGCAAGTGGCGGCAGCGCAAGCCAGCATCGAGAACGTCGACGCGCAGCTGCAAGTGCAGCAGGCACAGATCAGCGCCAACCAGGCGCAGGTGGACCAGGCGCAGGCGGCGCTGGTGTTCGCGGAGCAGCAGAATGCGCGCTATCAGGAACTCGCGCAAAAAGGCTCAGGCAGCATCCAGAATGCCCAGCAGTACAGCTCGCAGTTGAGACAGCAGCAGGCCGCGCTCGCGAGCGCGCAGGCGACGCAGAGGTTGTCGCAGCGACAAATCCAGGCGCTGAAGGCGCAACGCAACAGCGCGGTCGCAAGCCTCGCGCAAACCAAGGCGCAGCGCGACCAGGCGCAACTCAATCTTTCCTATACGACGGTGACCGCGGCCCAGCCGGGGCGGGTCGTCAACCTGAGCGCCGCTGTCGGCCAGTATGCGCA
>JASHRR010001461.1 GCA_030037185.1 Xanthobacteraceae bacterium
CATGAATCCCGACCGGCCGCGCCCGAGCTCGCCGGACGAGGCCTTGGCCATCACCAAGACCTATGTCGCCTGGACTGACCGCATCCGCACCGAAGGACGCCACCGCGCCGGCCAGAAGCTAACCAACGACGCCGGCAAGATCATGCAGTCGAAGGGCGGCCGCACCAGCATCACGGACGGCCCGTTCTCGGAGAGCAAGGAAGTGATCGGCGGCTTCTGGGTGATCAGCGCCAAGGACTACGACGAGGCCTGCCGGGTGGCGGAGACGTCGCCGCATCTCGGCCATGGCGGCCGGATCGAGGTCCGCGAGATCGACGAGATGTACTCGACCTGATTGAAGCTCGCCGAGGGACTGATGCGGTTGCGATGAGGCTGCCATGAACGGGGTTGCAAGTTCCGATACGGGCGTCACATCCGCCGCATTGGTCGACGACTTGTTCCGGCGCGAGGCCGGAAAGATTTCCGCCTGGCTGGCGCGCGTGCTCGGGCCGGGGCGGCTCGACTTGATCGAGGACGCGGTGCAGGACGCGTTCGGGGCGGCGCTGGAGCATTGGCCGTTCAGCGGCGTGCCGCAGCGGCCATCGGCGTGGCTCGCCATCGCCGCCCGCAACAAGGCGCTCGACCGGCTCAAGCGCGATATGCGGCTCGACACGTTCGACGACAACGCGGCGTCGCTGCTTGGCTTTGCCGAGCCAGAAGACACTGGCCGGCTCGATGACACGCTCGCGCTCATGTTCGTCGCGTGCCATCCGGCACTCGACCGCGACGAGCAGACCATGCTGACGCTCAAGACGGTGTGCGGCTTCGGCGTCAAGGAGATCGCGCGTGCCTATCTGTCGAATCCCGAGGCAGTGACCCAGCGCCTGGTGCGCGCCAAGCGCAAGCTCAAGGAGCTTGACATCCGCTTCGAGATCCCCGAAGGCCCCGACCTCGCGGCCCGGCTCCCGGCCCTGATCGCTGCGATCTATCTCCTGTTCAACGGCGGTTACACGACCGGCGAGGGCGAGGCTCTGATGAGCCGCGAGCTGTGCGCCGAGGCTCTGCGGCTCGCTACCCTGCTGACCATCTATCCGACGACCGCGACCGGCGAGTGCCACGCGCTCGCGGCGCTGATCTCGTTCCACCACGCGCGGGCCGACGCGCGCATCGGTGCGGACGGCGGGCTGATCCTGCTGGCCGAGCAGGACCGGGCGCGCTGGGAGCGCGACCTGCTTGCCAACGGCTTCACGCACCTGCAGCGGGCGATGGCGTCCGACGCGCTCACCGCGCTGCATGTCGAGGCGGGCATCGCGTCGGTGCATGCGGCGGCGCCGTCGTTCGAGGCGACCGACTGGGGCATGATCGCGCATTACTACGGCATGCTCGAAGAGCTCAAGCCGACCCCGGTCGTGGAGCTCAATGCCGCGATCGCCTGCGCCCATGTCGAAGGTCCGGCCGCCGGCCTCGCGCGCCTCGATGCGCTTGCGGGTGTGCGGCGGCTCGCGCACTACGCACTCTACCACGCCGCGCGCGGCGATTTTCTGGAGAAGCTCGGCCGCCTCGACAAGGCCCGCCAGGCTTTCGCTGCGGCGCTCGAGTGCCCGCTCAACGCCGCGGAGCGGGCGTATCTGGAGCGAAAGCTGGCGGGATAGGCTTGCCACCAACCTGCCCACAGTTCACTTTCGCCGACATCCCTACGCGGATCGTAACCTGCAGTTCTCCCGCTCGCTTAGCTGGAAGCGCTCGATGACATAAAGCTGTGGCGGCCCACTTCTCCAACTGCCCAGCCGCCAGAACTCGGAACGCCCCGGCACCGGCCAGCGTTGGGTTCCTGCGTGGGCTGTGGCGATGTTGCCCCCGCTGGCTGCCCGGCCCCTCTGCCGGGTTTTCCCTCCAAAGGGCCAGGCCCAAATATCGGAATGCCGATAAACCTCAGGCATGGCTCCGCTGCCGTAAATGCTTATGTTCAGAGCGTCGCCGGACGGGCTCGACTATGTTGAGCGCTTCGACCGACTTTCTGGAGCCCCTATGTGACGCCGTTTGTTGCCCTGGCCGACAGCCTGAACAGACAGCGCGCGAGCCAAGCCGCTGGTCTTGCCGCGGTGACAATCGCCGCCGCGGCGTTAATCAGCTGGTGGGTGTCGCTACCATTGCTGTCGAGCTCGGGCTCGGCCTTCGCAACCGTGAAACCTACGGCGGCCTTGTGTCTCGCGGCGCTCGGCCTCGCGGTGATGTATCCTGGCACGGCCTCGGGCTTCGCGTTTGCTGCCGGTCTTGCGGTGGCCGCTATCGCTGCACTCGATCTGCTCGATTTATTCGGTATCGATTTCGGCATCAACCGCTTGAACGGCTTGCTGGTGCCGCGGACTGCCGTACCAGAACTCGAGAGGTCGTTTCGTTTGATAAATGGGGTGCCCGTGGCGCTCGAACTCGCGGGCGCCTCGCTCGCACTCGGTTGCTTCGAAAGGCATCGGTTCGCCGCGACCGCTCTCAGCGGCATTGCCGGCGTCATGGCTATCTTTGCCCTCTTCAACTACCTGAACGGCGTCCATACCCTGTCGATCGAGACGCCCACGCCGCTGACCGCCATTGGCCTGCTTTGCGTCGCCGGCGCGATCATTTTGCGGATTGGAACAATGCCCGCGCTCCGAAAGCCGCGGCCGTTGTGGCATCTGCTGATCGTGCTCGGATGCGCGGTCATAGCACCGCTATTGCTGTTCGGCCTGTACACAGGAATTCGCATTACTGACGCGCAGCTGCGCGAGGTTCGGAATGAACTGATGAGTGAGGCACGTATTTTGTCGGCGGGAGTCGACCGTGAGATCATCGGCGAGATCGAGAGACTGCAGGGATTGGCCGCCTCGGCGTCGCTTCGCCAAGGTGACTTCGCCGAGTTCCAGCGCCAGGCAGAAGTCTCGCTGGCCTTGCAGCAACGCGGCAATATCGTGCTGATCGATCGCAACATGCAGCAACTCGTCAATACCTTTGTGCCCTTCGGCAAGGCTTTGCCAAAGGCGGTTGTTCCTAAACTTGTAGAGAGGACCTTCGCAACAGGTAAGCCGCAAGTGACCGGCACGTTCATGGCCCCCATCGTCAACCGGTTTCTGTACGGCATCACCGTGCCAGTAGAGATCGGCGGCGAGAGCCGCTACGTCCTGGGGAGGTCGCAAGATCAGCAGGCTCTGGCGCGCCTGGTCGCGGCAAATGAACTGCCGCCAGGCCGGCTCGCGGCAGTCACCGACGCCGCGCACCGCATCATTGCGCGGTCCGAACAGGGGGATGCATACATCGGGAAGGAACTGCCGCTGGCGCAGTGGGGCCGCGCAGAACCCGGCGGCGTATTTGAGTTTACCGACCCCGAAGGGCGATCATCGCTGCAGGCTTACACGCGATCGGAATTGACCGGCTGGGAAACCGCGGTGTGGGCCCCCGCGGCCCTGCTCGGGGCTCCGGTTCGGGGGCTATGGTGGACTATAGTCTTGACGGCGTTAGCGGCGTTTGCGCTGGTGGTCACCTTGGCCTCTTGGCTGGGCCGGCTTATCGCACGCTCGGTTGCTCGGGCGGCACACGCTGCGACCACTTTGGGAGAAGGCAGTCCGTTGCCGTCGAATGAAACCCCGGTCGCCGAGGTCGACACCCTCATGACGGAGCTTCGGCGGGCGGCGGCCAGGCGACAGGCGGCGGAGCACGACCTGCAGGCGAGCAAAGATCAGCTGCAGATGAGCAAAGATCGCTTGCAGCTCGCTTTTGATGCAACCCAGCTCGGGTGGTGGCAGTACGAGCCACACCGCCGCATCGTGTCGGTAGATGCTCGGACTAAAGAAATCTTCGATCTTACCGCCCATAAGATAGAGATCGATGAGGTGATGGAGCGGGTGCATCCGGACGATGCGGCGGGGTTTTGGGCGAACCGCGAGGCGGCGCTCGATCCGGCCAATCCGAATCCGTACGTCCAACATGAGTTCCGGGTTCGGCGGCAAGATGGCACGGTACGCTGGGTAGAGGGTCATGGGCTTGCATATTTTGAAGGTGCCGGGCCTCAGCGACGGGCTGTGAGCTTGGGTGGCACCGTTCAGGACATCACCGAACGCAAGGAACGTGAGGAAAAAGAGCATCTCCTCATGCGCGAGATCAATCATCGCGCCAAGAACATGCTCAGCGTCGTGGACTCGATTGCTCATCAGACCGCCACCAGAAACGCCGAAGGTTTCGTCGAGCGCTTCTCCGAGCGGATCCAGGCGCTTTCTGCCAATCAGGACCTGTTAGTACGAAGTGAGTGGGGCGGTGTGGATATCGAGGACCTGACCCGGGCCCAGCTCTCGCATTTCGCAGATCTCCTTGGTTCTCGCATTGTCGTGGCCGGCCCCACGTCGCGCCTGAAACCTGCTGCCGCGCAAGCGATCGGGCTCGCGCTCCACGAACTCGCCACCAACGCTGGAAAATACGGGGCACTTTCGACGGATAAAGGTCGCGTCTATGTCTCCTGGGAGATCGTCGACCACACCTTCACGATGAGCTGGATCGAGCGCAAAGGGCCGCCGGTATCTGCCCCGAAGCGGCGCGGGTTCGGCACCATCGTCATGAAAGCGATGGCGGAGCGTAGCATGGATGGTGCAGTCGACCTTCACTACGCGCCCTCGGGCCTGACTTGGTGCTTGACTTGCCCCGCAGTGAGCGCGCTTGAGTTGGGATAGGGATCATAAGCAAATTCTGGGGTCATCAAGAAATTGAAACTGACGGTGAGGTTCCGGGCGCTCCTTTCGCGGTACCTGTCCTTCTCCGTCCGTTGTGGATGCGTGTCTCTTTTTGGCCGTGTGACACGAGTAACGCCGGTCCAAACGGCGGTGCGTAACTGTAATAGAGATGAAGGAGGGCCCTTCCGAGCCCGCCCGCCGGAAGCGAGCCTTGCATGGGTGGTGGCAACACCACTCGTGAAGCGTAGGCAGCAGGTGCTGAAGCCGCGTGGTAGCCCCGAAATTTCCATTACGCTGAAGTCTTCGCTTTGAAGGGAGCGGGGGCAGCATCGGCGAGACCGTAATGAGGCAAGGCATCGCC
>JASHRR010001462.1 GCA_030037185.1 Xanthobacteraceae bacterium
ATCGCCGCAAAGCAAGAGCGTAAAGCCAAGAAGGCACTCATCGCCCGTTACCAGCATCACCGCTGATTGTCGGATACAAAGAGAGCAAACAAAAATGCCAGACGAAAATCTAGAGATCTCCAGTCTCAAAACTGGCGCTCGTGCCAGTTTCACTGATGCTCGCGTTACCAGGCACTCCGGAGGATACCTGAGCTGCACGATAGTCGCCTTTAAGTCTTGTGTGTTTCGTCATGGCTCTAAAGCATCCAAATAGCGACTGGCTTCTGTGAGGCTTGATAACCAGGGGCACCAATGAACAGTCTCAACATCATCCATCCGTACCGCCACAACGGCGCCTGGGTGTTCGACGACGCGCAGAATGGCTTGCTCCATGAGCCGTTCGTGGCGGGCGCCGACACCCTGATCGACCACGCGGTGGCAGACATCCCGAACGCTGCTGAAGGCTTCAATCTGATCTTTTCCGCCGGGCCGTTTCCGGGCCATCGCTATCGGCTGCAGCACCGTCGGCCCGAGTTTGCCGGCAATTGGTACTACTCCCCGGAGTTCGATCTCGAAGGGTGGCTGTGTCCGGCACTGTTCCACTATTTCGAGGAAGCGCCGGCCGAAATCTTCATCAAAGTGGAGCAGAGATGATCCACGAATACGCAGGCGGCATCGATCCGCCGGATTGGTACTGAGGTCCCTATGGCTGAACACAGACGCGACCCCGAAGAGCTGGATGATCCTGTTCTGTACAGCATGAAAAAGCACTTCGCGAGCCATTCGTGGCTGGCGCGCACGTCCTCATCGACCGCGCAACGGAGCACATCCGAATGCCGATGACGGTTTTACGCTGATCTTTTCCGCTCAGCCGTTTCGGGGCCACCAATATCGACTGGAGCACGCCGTTGATTCCGGCGCTTGGTACTACTCCCTGGGTTCGAGCCGGAGGGGTGGCTGTGTCCGGCATTGTTTCACTATTTCGAGAAGACGCCGGACGAAATCTTCATCAAATGAACCATGCCGCAATCCGACGACCTGATCGCCAAAGTGCCGGTGCCTCGGATAGCGCGTCGGGGACGCGCACAAACCTGCATCATCGTTGGCTTCATTTCGATTGGAAGGAAAGTGTCGTTGAGATGCCGCACCAATGACAGACGCGGATCAATCGAGAGCCGTTGTTAACGCCCAACGCGCCCCTCCTGTTCCGGCTTCGACAAAATTATTGCGCAGATGTAGCCCCATGTGCGCAGCTGCTTATGTTGAAAACGTCGCCGAACAGGTTCGACCATTCGTCCGGGAGCGCCTGCCGGCCCACGGTTTTCACCCTCTGGAGCCCATGTGACGCAGTTCGTCGGCCCAGCTGTCGATCTGAAGAGACAACATGCGAGTGTAGCTGCTGGCTTTGCGGCGGTGACAATTGCCGCCGTGGCGTTTATCGGCTGGTGGGCGGGGCTGCCTCTGCTGGCGAGCTGGGCCGCAGGCTTCCCTGCCATGAAACCAGTGGCCGCGGCGTGCCTCGGGACTCTCGGCCTTGTGCTCATCTATCCTGGCAGGAATTCGCGCTTCGCCGTTGCGGTTGGCCTCGCGGTGGCCGTCATCGCTGCGCTTGATATGCTCGGCATCGATTTCGGCATCAACCGCTGGCTGGTTCCACGAGCCGCGGTGCCAGGCACAAACGCAATGCCGGGGTCGCTCGGGCTTGCGGGCGCCTCGCTTGCACTCAGTCGCCTTGAAGGGTATCACTTCGCCGCGACCGCACTCGTCGGTCTTAGCGGCATGGGGGCGGTATACGCCCTGCTCAACATCTACTTGACCGGCCTCGATCCGCTCTCAGGCTCAATCGAGCCGCCCGCCCTACCAACAATCGTGGGGCAGCTTTGTGTCGCCGCGGGCATCATCTTGCAGATCGGAACGATGACCGCACTGCGCAAGCCGCGGCCGTTGTGGCATCTGCACATTGTGCTCGGATGCGCGATCATCACGCCGCTTCTGCTATTCGGCGCATATGCAGGACTTAGCATCGCCACCGCGCAACTCCGTCTCGTTCGGAATAACCTGATGAGTGAGGCACGTATTTTATCGGCGGGAGTTGACCGCGAGATCACCGGCGAGATCGAGAGACTGCACGCATTGGCAGCCTCGCCGTCGCTTCGCCAAGGCGACTTCGCCGAGTTCCAGCGTCAGGCCGAAGCCTCGCTAGCGTTGCAGCAACGCGGCAACATCGTGCTCATTGACCGCAACATGCAGCAACTTGTCAATACCTTCGTGCCCTTGGGCAAGGCTTTGCCAAAGGCGGTTGTTCCGAAACCTGTAGAGAGGACCTTTGCAACAGGTAAGCCGCAAGTGACCGGCCTATTCATGGCGCCGGTCGTCGACCAGTTTATGTTCGGCATCACCGTGCCAGTAGAGATCAGCGGCGAGATCCGATACGTGCTCGGGAGGTCGCAAGATCAGCACGCCCTAGCACGCCTGGTCGCCGCAAATGAACTGCCGTCAGGCTGGCTGGGGGTAGTTGCCGACGCCGCGCACCACATCGTCGCGCGGTCAGAACAGGAGGATGCATTTGTCGGGAAGGAGCTGCCGCAGGTGCAGTGGCATCGAGCAGGCCCCAGCGGCGTGTTCGAGTTTATCGACAGCGAGGGGCGCCCCTCGTTGCAGGCTTACACGCGGTCGGAATTGACCGGCTGGGAAACCGCGGTGTGGGCGCCTAAGGCTCTGCTAGAGGCTCCGGTTCGGACG
Source organism: Xanthobacteraceae bacterium (assembly GCA_030037185.1). Next base: position 2,722 of record JASHRR010001462.1, read on the forward strand.
CTATGGTTGGCTCTCAGCTTGCTAGCGTTGCTCGCGATTGCGTTGGTGGTCGCCTTGGCCTTGTGGCTGGGCCGGATCATCTCGCACTCGGTCGGCCAGGTGGCCGGCGCAATCGTTCTGCGAAAAGGCGCTCCGATGCGGTTGGACGAAACCCCAATCGCCGAGGTCAACACGCTGATGGCGAAGCTTCGGGGGGCCACCGAGCGGCGACACGCGGCGGAGCAAGACCTCCAAGCGAGCAAAGATCGTCTTCAGCTTGCCCTCAACGCTGCCCAGCTCGGGTGGTGGCAGTATGATCCAGTAACTCACATGGTCTCTGGGGATGCGCGCTGTCAGGAAATTTTCGATGTTGCCAAGAATGCGGCGCCGATCGAAGAGCTTTTGCACCCTGTGCATCCGGATGACGCTGAAAGGCTTTGGGCGGCAATTGAGGCGGCCCTCGATCCCATCGATCCGAAGCGCTCTGTGACCGAGTTCCGGCTTCGGCGGAGAAACGGCGAGCTCAGCTGGGTGGAGACTCTGGGGCTTGCCTATTTCGAGGGCCAGGGGCGTGATCGGCGGGCTGCGAGGATGGTGGGCACTGCTCAGGACGTTACCGAACGCAAGGAGCGCGAGGAACGGGAGCACCTCCTCATGCGCGAAGTCAACCATCGCGCCAAGAACATGCTCAGCGTCGTAGACGCAATCGCCCACCAGACTGCCACCAGAAATCCGGAAGATTTTATCGAGCGCTTCTCCGAGCGCGTCCAGGCGCTTTCGGCCAATCAAGATCTGCTCATCCGGAACGAATGGCACGGGGTCGAGATCAAAGACCTGGTTTGCGCCCAGCTAGCCTTTTTCGCCGATCTCATTGGCTCTCGTATCGTCGTCGACGGCCCCGAGCTTCGCCTGAAGGCGGCTTCCGCGCAGGCTATCGGGCTCGCGCTCCACGAACTTGCCACCAACGCCGGCAAATACGGGGCGCTCTCAAAGGATACTGGTCGTCTGGATGTCGGCTGGGCCGCCGACGGCGACATCTTCACGATGAGTTGGGTCGAGCACGATGGGCCGCCTGTATCTCCGCCGCAGCGGCGCGGGTTCGGCAGCATCGTTATAGTACAGATGACGGAGCGCAGCGTGGATGGCGCGGTCGACCTTGATTATGCGCCCTCGGGCGTAACCT
>JASHRR010001463.1 GCA_030037185.1 Xanthobacteraceae bacterium
GCCATGACGCGCTGGTCCGATCCGAAATGGGCGACCCTTGCGGTCTACCTCGGCTTTCTGTCCAAGTTTCCCGACAGCCATATCGTCCGCAAACAGGGCGCCGCCGCCGCGGCAGAGGTATGCCGGACGGCGATGAAATTCAACGCTGTGCTGTGGTCGGCGCAACAACCTGCTGATCGGCTCGGCGACTTCCTGACGTGGGACGCTGCCCTCAAAACGCGCGGCATCAATCCAGGCACCAGCGCCGACCTGACAGTGGCGACGCTGTTCGGCCGCCGCCTGCAATCCGCCTTGCCGTCCGCTCGCAACAGTGGTTGACTCGGTTGAGCGGGACGAGTTTCCGCCGCTATCTGGCTAACCGGTCCGGCGATTTCGGCCGGGCGCTGACAACAAGGATAGACGAGGTACGCCCGCCGGAGTTTTCCGGCGCGGTAATGTCATAAAATTCCTCGCAAGGGAGAGGTGGCCATGCCAGTAATCAATGGGCTCTGCGTCGGTGAGTCACTCGTGGGGGATGGCAACGAAGTTGCCCATATCGATCTCATCATGGGTCCGCGTGGCAGCGCAGCCGAATCGGCGTTCGCGCATGCCCTTACCAACAACAAGGATGGCTTCACATCACTTTTGGCGGTGGTGGCGCCAAACTTGCTGTGCAAGCCGGCAACCGTCCTTTTCAACAAGGTAACGATCAAGGGCGCCAAGCAGGCCGTGCAGATGTTCGGGCCGGCTCAGCACGCGGTTGCCAAAGCGGTGGCAGATAGCGTTGCGGAAGGAGTGATTCCGCAGTCCGAGGCCGACGATCTCTTCATCTGTGTCGGCGTATTCATCCATTGGGAGGCGTCAGACGACAAGAAGATCCAGGACTTCAACTACCAGGCCACCAAGGAGGCGATCGCCCGTGCCGTCAAGGGAGAGCCGAAGGCGTCCGAAGTGGTCGCTAAGCGCAACGAGGTGAAGCATCCGTTCGCGGCTTAGAATGGTTGCGGCCAGGCTGAGGGATTGCCGGTCAAAATCGTAACGTTGGAGGGCGACCACAAGGGGTCGCCCGCTCGATGGCGTCGAGATCGTTGCCGTGCAGGCGGCCGTCGTGGAGGCTGGTGGCGACCAGTGCGCCGGCAATTCCTTCGCCCTTGAGGGCGGCGAGATCGGCGCGGTCGCGCACGCCACCGGCCGCATAGATGCCACGGCCTGCGGCAACCTCGCGGATTGCGCGCAACCGATCGAGATCCGGCCCAGTGCCGCTGCCGACCCGCGCCAGCGTCATGACAATCAGCCTCCGGGGCCAGGAGTTAACCTCCTCGAGCAGCGCCGGCGGTCCCTGAAACGCCTGTTCGCGAAAATCAAGCGACAGGACGATGCGGTCGTGCGCGGACAGGCCTTGCAACAGCGCGGCATCCCGCTGGCTTTCACTGCCAACAACCAGGTGACCCAGCCCCGCATCGAGCCACCTTAAGGCTGCGGCCGGGTCGGCGAGGCCGTTGTCCACCCAGAGCACCGCCGCGGGAAACGCTGCCTTCAGCCGCCGCAGCGTGACCTCATTGTTTCCCGTGCCCATGATGGCGTCGAGATCGGCAACGTAGAACGTCTTGAAAGGATAAACGGCATAGAAGCCACGCATCACATCGACAGGATCGCAGGTGGAGGTGAGCTGCGATTCGAGCGGCCGATAGTGATCGCGCTGACCCATGCGGGCGCGCACGATAATTCCGCCTCGCAGGTCGAGAACCGGAATGATATCCATTTGGAGCCCCCCGTCGGCACTGTTAGCCAAGTTCCCGGGCTTTGCCGGGATGGCCGTAGCAGTTTGACAATTCCGGCAACAGGCGCAGCTGCGCCGGCTCGCGAGCGAGTGAGAATTGTGAGCCGCCAGGCACACGAAACGGGATGCCATCGGGACGACTATTAAGAGCTTAAGTCACCCCGCAGGGAGTGCAAATTGTGGTGTTGCTGGTTGGCTCGCGGCTTTGTTGTCGCCGCTGTGGGGCGCAGTGAAGCGTGCACAGGGATCAGCAAGAACCGGGAGGCGACGAACAACCCTGCAGCAACCAAATCCGTTAACGGCCACCTTGGCTTGGCGTGTTGAAAGCGGGAGCGTCAGCGGCGCAACGGAAATGGCAGCGGCTCTGCCGCCGCCCGACCTCTCCGCGCAGGGTGGAAAGGGAGGAGAAATACGCTACAGCGTCACCCTCGAGGAGGCGGCGTTGGAGCAATCTCAAAGCCCGGGCGCGACCGGCTAGGTTGCAACGCCGACAGCAGACCTCAAAGCGCGTTCCGGTCATGCTGGCCATTTATCCGCAGTTATGGCCGCGACAATCTCGCATCGGCATGACGGCGAGGAGGCGATTCGGTCCCATCGAAAAATGAATTTGTCCTACTGTGTCGGCCGCAGCCGATCGTGGCTTTACAGATGGTGGATCGCTATGGGGCCCTCGCTCGCGGAATTGCTTCGTGACTGGCACGATTTTTATGTCCTCGTCGGGACGGCGTCGGCCACGCTGGTCGGCCTGATGTTCGTTGCGGTGTC
>JASHRR010001464.1 GCA_030037185.1 Xanthobacteraceae bacterium
CAGCGCGAGCACGAAGAACAACGCCGGGCAGCCTACACCGGCTGACGGCGAGCGGCCTTTGACGTGACAAGCGCGGGGCCTCTGACGTGAACTTCGGCCGCCCCCAAGGGCGGCCTTTTACATGGGTTTGTGTTACACCGGCTGCGTGGGAACGCGGGCGTTCCGCAGTTGTCCCAACGCAGGCGGCGCGGCGGCGCTCTGTTTTTGCGCTGGCCGAACGCGCAGGTGCTTATCCGTGTGGTGCAGGCAGCCCGCGCATGATGAGACGGTTAAGGCGCGTCGTGAACGCGGCCGGATCCTCGGGCACCTCGCCCTCGAGAATTTGCGCTTGTTCAAGCAGCAACGCAGAAAGATCCGTCACATCGGTCTCGCGCTCCTCCTGTTTGGCCCGCGCCAGCGCCTTCACCAAGATGTGACGCATATTGAGTTCCAGGATTGGCTTGGTCCCCGGGCTGCGATTGTGGCGGGCGAGGAGCCGTTCCAGTTCGCGATCGGGTCCCTTTCCGCCAGCGACTAAACAGGAGGCACTGTCGGTCAATCGCCGGGAAGCACGTACGTCGGAGACGCGCTCGCCAAGCGCCAGCTTTACGGTCGCCACGAGCGTCGCGTCGTCAATGGTGGCATTCTCCGCTTCGTCAGGCTTGGCCTGGTCGATCAGCGGCACCAGGCCGAAGTCGACCTCGCCCTGACTCAGCGACTTCAGCGGTTTGCCCTCGAAATCGAGCGGCGTTGCGGACCAGAACGCATCGACCGCGTCGGTCAGCAGCAGAACTTCGATCCCGCGAGCCCGCGCTGCCTCAAGCTTGGGGTTCGATTTCAGACGTTCGAGGCTGTCGCCGACCAGATAGTAGATTTCGGTCTGGTTGGCTTTAAGGTCCGACACATACTGCTTTAACGAACGACCGCTACCGGCGGTCGTCGTGAACCGCGCCAGCGCCAGCAGCTGGGCGCGCCGCTCAAAGTCCTCGTAAATGCCTTCTTTGATGACCGGGCCGAACGCCTCCCAGATCTTCGCATAGGGCTTGGCATCGTCGCTGCCCGATCCTTGCCGGGCGGCGAGCTGCTCAAATTCGGCGATCACGCGGCTGGTGAGCGCCTTTCTGATCTGCGCCACCTGCGGATTATTCTGCAGCATCTCACGCGAAATATTGAGCGGCAGATCCTCGCTGTCGACCACGCCGCGCACGAACCGCAGATAGGTCGGCAACAGCTCTGCATCCTCGGTGATAAAGATCCGCTTCACGTAAAGCTTGACATGGCCTTTGCGGTTGCGGTCGAACAGGTCAAAGGGGGCGATTGAGGGGGCAAACAGCAGCACCGCATGGGATTGGCGACCCTCGGCGCGATAGTGAAGCGTCATCGCGGGTTCGTCGAACATCCCGGTGATCGATCGATAGGCCTGCGTGTAATCCTCTGCTTTGAGTTCCGATTTGGGCCGCTGCCATAATGCGCTGGCGGCATTGATCTGCTTCGCTTCGCCGTTCCCGCCCGCGAGCTCGATCGGAAACAGGATGTGATCGGAGTAGGTGCGAACGACCCGTTCAATCTCATAGGACTCAAGATAGCGCTTGGCGTCGGGCTTGAGATGGAGCACGATCTCGGTGCCGCGCGCAACGCGCGCGGTTTGCGCCTCGCTCGCCGCAGAGATCTCAAAACCGGCGCCGCCCGACGAGGTCCACACCCAAGCTTCCGCGGCGCCGGCGCGGCGGCTGGTCACTTCGATGCGGTCGGCCACCATGAAGGCCGAATAGAAACCGACCCCGAATTGGCCGATCAGTCCGGCGCCGTCCTGTGCCTGCGCCAGACGCTCAATGAAGGCGCGGGTGCCCGAGCGGGCTACCGTACCGAGATTGTCGATCAATTCCTGGCGGTCCATCCCGATGCCGGTGTCCTCCACCGTGAGGGTGCCGGCCGCGCCGTCGGGTCTGATGCGGATCGTCAGCGCGCGGCCGTCCCCAAGCAGCTCGGGCCTGGCAATCGCCTCGTAGCGCAACTTGTCGCAGGCATCCGATGCATTGGAGATGAGTTCCCGCAGGAATACGTCGGCCTCGGAATAGACCGAATGCACCATCAGCCGCAGCAGTTCGGCGACCTCGGCCTGAAACGGGTGGGTCTGGCCAACGGTTTCGGATTCGGTGCTCATGCCGCTCACTCCCGCGATGGTGTCTGTTGGATTGATGGTGCTGGATTCACGACCCGATATAGCGGCCGTCGGAACTTGCGCAAGGGGAGTAGGGGGTATTGCAGGAGGCGGTTGAGCGCCAACGAAACCGGCCACCACGCTTAAGCTTGTCATCGCCCGCCCGGTCCGGCCGGCGCGACGGCAGGTCCGGACCGGTTGGTTCGGTCCGGGCCCCCCGAGGTCCCCGCGCCATCAACCATAATTGGAATTGACTGCGCCGCCCGGCGCCGTAAATGTCCAGCATGGGTACCTCTCAGCCAGTTGCCAGCAACGCGGCGCGGCCGCTGTTCTCCTATCGCCCCTACTGGGCCCACCGTTTCGGCGCGGCGCCGTTCCTGCCGATGTCACGCGCCGAAATGGACACCCTCGGCTGGGATGCCTGCGACGTCGTGCTGGTGACGGGCGATGCCTATGTGGATCACCCGAGTTTCGGCATGGCCATCATCGGCCGCCTGCTGGAGGCGCACGGTTTCCGAGTCGGCATTATCGCCCAACCGGATTGGCGCGGCGCCGAGCCTTTCGCGGCACTGGGCCGGCCTAATCTGTTCTTCGGCATCACCGGCGGCAACATGGATTCGATGGTGAACCGCTACACGGCTGACCGGCGGCTGCGCCACAACGACAGCTACACGCCCAATGGCGAGGGCGGCAAGCGGCCCGATCGCGCGGTGATTGTCTACGCCCAGCGCTGCCGCGAAGCGTTTCATGACGTGCCGATCGTTCTCGGCGGCATCGAGAGCTCGCTGCGTCGCATCGCCCATTACGACTACTGGTCCGACAAGGTGCGCCGTTCGATTCTGGCCGACGCCAAGGGCGATATCCTGCTCTACGGCAATGCCGAGCGCGCGGTCGTCGAGGTCGCACACCGGCTCGCGAAAAACGGCGCCGCGGCTCTGCCGGCCGGCGCCGCGACGGCGGGCTTCGACGACATCCGCGGCATAGCGCTGTTTAAGAGCAAGGTGCCGCCGGACTGGAGTGAGCTTCGCGCCGACGATCTTGACGCGGCGGACGAAGGCGCACGTATCGGAACTGACAAGACGGTGATCCGCCTGCCCGGCTTCGAGCAGGTCGAGCAGGATCGCGAGGCCTACGCGCGTGCCTGCCGGGTGCTGCATCGGGAGAGCAATCCCGGCAACGCCCGCGCCCTGGTGCAGCGCCACGGTGATCGCGAGCTGTGGGTCGCGCCGCCGCCAATCCCGCTGACCACGCCGGAGATGGACGGGGTCTATGAACTGCCCTATGCCCGCGCCCCGCATCCCTCTTACGGCGATGCGAAAATCCCCGCCTGGGAGATGATCAAGTTTTCGGTGACGATCATGCGCGGCTGTTTCGGTGGCTGCACCTTCTGCTCGATCACCGAGCACGAGGGCCGCATCATCCAGAATCGCTCCGAGGCCTCGGTGGTCCGGGAAATCCAAACCATCCGCGACAACACCCCGGGCTTCACCGGCATCATCTCCGACATTGGCGGGCCGACGGCCAACATGTACCGTATGGCGTGCAAGGACCCGAAGATCGAAGCTGCCTGCCGCCGCCCGTCCTGCGTCTATCCCGCAATCTGCCCGAACCTCGACACCTCCCATGATGCGCTGATCGGCCTCTATCGCAAGGCGCGCGCGGTCGAGGGCGTCAAGAAGGTGATGGTGGCGTCGGGCGTGCGCTACGATCTCGCGGTGGAGAGCCCTGCATATGTTAAAGAGCTCGTCACCCACCATGTGGGCGGCTACCTCAAGATCGCGCCGGAGCACACCGAGGGCGGGCCGCTGTCAAAGATGATGAAGCCCGGTATCGGTACCTATGAGCGCTTCAAGCAAATATTCGACACGGCCGCCAAAAAGGCGGGCAAGCAGTACTTCCTGATACCGTATTTCATCGCCGCCCACCCGGGCACAACGGATCAGGACATGCTCAACCTCGCCCTCTGGCTCAAGAAGAACCGCTACCGGGCCGATCAGGTGCAGAACTTCCTGCCATCCCCCATGGCGGTTGCAACCGCCATGTACCATTCGGGCGTCAGCCCGTTGCGCGGCGTGCGCCGGGGCGGGTCGGAGGCGGTCGAAACCGTCAAGAACCTGCGCCAGCGCCGTCTCCACAAGGCGTTCCTGCGCTACCACGATCCCGAGAACTGGCCGCTGCTGCGCGAGACCTTAAAGCGCATGGGCCGCGCCGACCTGATTGGCCCCGGCAAGCATCATTTGGTGCCGAGCTGGCAGCCGGCCGGGACCGGAAAAAGCGGCGGCGAAGGCCGGCGCTTAGGGCGCAAGCACGGTGCGCAGAAGTTTCTCACGAAGGGCATTCACGCGGCGCCCATCAAGGGGCGGTAGTGCCCTAGACCACCGGATCTCGCGTCCTCTCGCCTGCCGCGGCGTGGTCTCCAACCGTCGCGCATCAACCGGCGGTGTCGGCCTGCGGCGGATTGCGTCAGCCACTTGCGTGATTGTTCGCAGGGGATTGAAGAACGCCGAAGATACAGGTGTAATCGGGCAGTCTTCGCAAGCCATCAGGGAGGAAGTTCTCATGAAGCCATGCTCGAGGGTCGTCGCCGTCACAATCGCGGGGTGTTTGAGCGCGCTCGTTCCTGGTGCTGCGGCAAATGCCGGCGAAATCACCGTTGTCGCCAGCGGCGGCCCGCTGCCTGACGTCATGGGAACGTTGGTACCGATGTTCGAAAAAACCACCGGGAACAAGGTGAAGATCAGCTTCAAGGGCGGACCTGCAATCGCCGCCGACGTCAAACAGGGGGCTGCGGACCTCGTCGTTACCAATACCGAGGTTGTCGACAGGCTTGCCGCAGCCGGCGATGTGGCAGGCGATGGCAAGACCTTGCTGATGATTTCCAAAGTCGGCGTCGCCGTGAAGGCCGGCGCGCCGAAGCCGGACATCAGCACGCCGGACAAGCTTAAGGCCGCGCTGCTGGCGGCGCGCACCGTCGGCTACAGCCAGGGCGCCAGCGGCCAGCATTTCCTGACGGTGATTGACAAACTCGGCATTGCCGAGGCCGTCAAGGGCAAGGCGGTGATCGCGCAAGGTCGCCCGGTTGGTGCCGCGATAGCGTCCGGCGAAGCTGAGATCGGCGTGCAGCAGGTCGCCGAACTGCGGCCGGTTCCCGGTACCGAGGTGATCGGCGAAATGCCGGGCGATCTGCAGAAGCAGATTCCCTATTCGGCCGGCATTGTGGCAAAGGGGAAGGACACCCAAACCGCGCAAGCGCTGGTCAGCTTCCTGCGGTCGGAGGCCGCGCTGGAGGTCCTCAAGCGCAAGGGCATGGACCTGCCCTAATGCGGCGTGCCGGGTCAGCGCGCGGCCGCTCGCCCGCACATCGCGGCACGCCTCGCGCCGGAAATTGCCAGTGGCGATTCCTGCTCGGCCGCATTACATTCGCGGCGCGGGGCTGCTGAGTGCGTCAGGAGCCTTATCCCCGGGGCCTTATCGATCCTGAAGGGAGCTGTCCCTGACCGGGCCCGTGGGCTCGGACATATGGCGCCCACCTACTTTCGTAGGGAACCCGGGATCGCCGCTCCAACGGCTCAAGTGGCTCCGCGCTGTTCCGGATGGCAGACAACGTCGAACTTCCCGAGCATCGTAAAGCGGTTTTGCGCCGCGCCGCGCTGGCGCGACGGGACGCGCTGCCGGCGGCCGAGCGGATGCTGGCGGCGTTCGCCATCGCGGAGCGCGCCTTGCCGGTCGAGGTCTCACCGGCAACGGTTGTATCGGGCTTCTCGCCGCTCAAAAGCGAGATCAGCCCCCTGCCGCTGCTGCGGCGCCTCGCCGATGCGGGCGCAAGCCTCGCGCTGCCGGTGGTGGTCGGACGGGGACAACCCCTCGTCATGCGGGCATGGTCGTTTGGCGCGCCGCTCGTTTCCGGCGTCTGGGGTATCCGCGAGCCGCCCGCCGAGGCGGCGGAAGTCGTTCCCGACATCCTGATCGTGCCGCTGCTGGCGTTTGATCGACGCGGCCATCGCATCGGCTACGGCGCCGGATATTACGACATGACGATCACGCGGCTGCGCGCCATCAAGCCTGTCACCGCGATCGGCGTCGCGTTTGCGACGCAAGAAATCGCCGCGGTGCCGGCCACCCCCCGCGACGCACGCCTCGATCTCGTGCTAACGGAACGCGAAGCCATCAGTTTCAGGACATGACGAGTGCGGATTCTGTTCATTGGCGACATCGTCGGACGCAGCGGGCGCAACACCGTGATGGAGCGCCTGCCGGGCCTGATGCAGGATTGGCGGCTCGATTTCGTCGTCATCAACGGCGAAAATGCCGCGGGCGGTTTCGGCATCACCGAATCGATCTACCAAGAC